>DASPVQ010000021.1 GCA_035622275.1 Thermoplasmata archaeon
ACAACGAGTAGGCGACCAGCGCAAGGAGCACGACGGCCACACTGGCGACGAGCGACGTGACGCCCGCCCCCCCCGCTCGTGGAACGAGTGCGCTCCCCCCTGGTATCCGCCGAACTCGTGGTCGTTGCTTCGTCTCGGCTCGAATCCGCGGCACCCATTTTCTCAACCTCTCCCGCTCTTCTGGGACAGTATCGATCCGGACTGCGTGACGGCAGAACGTTGGCAGAACATCGGCACGTCGTCGGGCCGGTCTGCGGGTGTTCCCGGCACGACGCAGACCGCGCGCTCGGTGCGCGCGATCATGGAGAGGTCGAGGAATCGCGTTCCGATAGATAAATTCGTATGGCAAACTCTGCTCGAAGCCGGGCGAATCCACTGTCAGCGGCCGTTTCTCCCGAGAGACCTAACCCACCTGCGCGGATGCCAACCCGGTCCGGGGCTCCCCCGGCTCGGGGCAGAACTGCGAGAGATCACGAGTCCCTCGCCCTCGGATCCGGGGATGGAGCCCGCGGGTGTTGCGATCCCTCGGCGAACGTCGAATGAACTCGGATGGGCCGGGGCCCCAGCGGTCTAGCCCGAGTCGTTGGGGGGTTGGCCCGCAAACGACTTGCGAGATATACTGGATGCTGATCGCTCACGACCATCTACGTTCGACTCCCCGCGGATCGATCGGCCGCCGCTAGTTCGGTCGAATGGGCGCTTGTCGCGCGGGATGGATGCGCCATGTCTATGGAAGAAGGATGGGCAGAGTCGGGACCGGGCTTGCTTGCTCTCCCGAGCGATGGCGCGACCTCCCTTGCGACGGCGGGTCACGCTGTCATCGGTTCTCAGGACGCAGAACCAGAATCGTCGACGTCGCGTGCGCGTACAGCCGTCGCGCTCGGTCGACCATGCGGGCCTCCGTCGTCGCGATCCGAGCCCCCGCGTGGACCACATGGCCCTCGGCTCGCAACGTCCCCGAGGCCTCCGTGACCGACCGCAGGAAGTTGACCTTCAGCTCCAGCGTCGTGTAGCCGACCCCGGCCCGCAGCGTCGTGTGGAACGAGCAGCCCATCGCCGTGTCGAGCAGCACCGTCACGATCCCTCCGTGCACGTTCCCGAGCGGGCTGTACATGTACTCCGCGGGCTCGAACTCGAAGACGACCGAGGACGGCTCCACGGACACGATCCGCACCCCCAGCATCTCCATGAACGGGGGGGCGGGCAATACGCCGGTCTGGAACGACCGCATGAACTCGAGCCCGTTCTGGGTTCGCAGCGGCTCGGCGAACCGGCCGGGATCCGACCAGGCGAACTGGCGTTGGCGAGGGTTGACCGAATCCGGCATTGGGGACTTCGCCCGGCCGCGTGGCCATCGGCGTTTCGTTCTTGAGCCCTTGCCCGGGCTCAGACGGGTTGACGCCGCGCGTTGGCGAGCGTCCACGCTCCGCGCCGGCGCAGGTTGTAGCGCTCCGCGGCGAGTATCTTGTCCCGGACCTCCGCTCTCGCCCACAGAGCGCGAATGATCGATCGACCTTCGGCGACGTTGGGATAGAACGCGAGCTCCAACCACAGATCCTCGCCCGCCCGGACGCGGAGCGATCGACGCACGTGCTCGGGCGCGCGGCGCCGACGCTGCGGCGGCGTGACCAGGTAGAGCCAGGGACCGGCGCCGCCGGCCCGGGCGGTCCGGGGACGTACGGCCGCGTAGGCCGCCCGGCAGCTCCGACGAACGCGTTCTCGGTCCCGTCGCGCCGTCACGAACAGCTCGAGATGGACCGCACCGAGACGGCCGGCATTCACGGAAGTCGCCACGGCCTCGCAGACACGGCCTCGAATGTGATGTTTTCGCCCGGGCGCGGGCCGGGACGCGTCGGACCGCCACCGAAACGACGGCCCCCACGCACCGTTGCCGGGTGGCGCTCCGGTCCACCGGCTGCGCGCCCGCGGGCTCCACGGGAGGGGCGCGAAAGCGCCCGGTCAGCGGCCGGATCCGCGGAGCACAGGTTTGGGTGGCCTCCGCGCTGCGCCCGGTTCGTGAGCCCTGCATCCGAGAACCTTCGCTGGAGCGAGTTCGACCGGTGGACACGTCGCCGTCGCCGGTCGGACGATGTCCCCGGGCTCTCGGTCGGGCTGTTCCGCCGCGGCCGCCGGCCCATCACCCGGGGATACGGCTGGCGCGACCGCGCGCGCCGCCTCCCCGCGAGCCCGCAGACCGTCTTCGGCACCGGCTCGGTCACCAAGTCGTTCACGGCGCTCGCCGTTCTGCGCCTCCAGGAGCTCGGCGCTCTGCGCGTCCGCGATCCCGTCGTTCGCTACCTTCCGGAGTTCCGGACACCGGATCCCCGTCGGACGGCGCGCATCTCCCTCCACCATCTGCTCACGCACACCTCGGGGCTGCCGCCGCTCCCGTCGCGGTTCTACATGTGGGCCCGCAGCGAGGCGCGCGCCCCGACCTACGAGTCGAGGGCGGCGCAGCGCCTCGGTATCGACCCGACCCATCCGCCGATCGACCGCTACGAGGACCTGATCGAGTTCCTCGGGAGCGCCCGGTACCGGCTGGTCGGCGCGCCCGAGCAGTACTTCAGCTACTCCAACGAAGGATACTCGCTGCTCGGTGCCGTGATCGAGCGGGCGAGCGGGCGGACCTTCGAGGGCTGGCTGGACGACGCGATCCTCCGGCCGGCGGGCCTGCGCTCCGCCACATTCGACCCGGGGGTCCTGGTGCGGTCCGACGAGGTCACGACGCTCTACTCGGCGAACTGGCACCGCGGGGGTGCGCCGCTCCTCGCCTCGCAGGAGTGGACCGTGGAGGGATGCAGCCGGCCGGCCGGCGGCCTCACCATCAACGTCGAGGACCTCCTCCGATTCGTCGAGCTCGTGGTTCGCGGCGGCCGGGTCGGCGGGCGTCGGATCCTCTCCACGACGAGCGTCACCGAGATGATCCGGCCGCACGCCGAGCTGTTCCCGGGCCTCTACTACGGGTACGGGGCCCTCGTCCGGCGGGACGAACGGGGACGGGTCCTCGCGTTCCACGGCGGGGCGCGGCCCGGCGTTTCCGCCGTCTGGGCGGCGGCCCCTTCCGCCGGCGTCGGGGGAGCCGTGCTCGCGAACCGCATCGAGGCGCCCACGGAAGCGATCGTCGCGGCCGCGATCAACCCGATGCTCGGGCGGGCGCGCGACGTGCCGCTCGTGGGCCTGCCCGAGCCCGGAGTCGTTCCCCCCTCCCTCGACGAGTACGGGGGCTGGTACGGCTCCGGGGAGTTGAGCTGGTACGAGATCCGGGCGCGCCGACGGCACCTGAGGGTCGACGACCGGGGCCTTCCTCCCCGCTTCTCCGACCTCCGGCTGCGGCCGATCGGTGGCGACGACTTCGCGGCGGGGACAGGGGCCGCGGCGACCTGGGTGAGGTTCCTTCGCGACCGCCAGGGCCGCGTGATCGCCATGAACCGAAGACTGCGCTTCGTACGCAAGCGCGACCCGCGCGATCGGGCCGCGGCGCGACGCGGCCGGATCGTCTGGTAGCGCCCGATCGCGACCGCTCTTCCCCACCGAGTGCCGCCGGGTCCACCGAGGCCCCCGGCCGCCCTCGCCATCGTCGGGGGACCGCCGCGGGGCCCTCGCGGGTCGTGGCATTTAATCCGACGAGGTGCTCCCCGGGTGGTGGCGACGATCCTGCACCCGGGCTCAGCGGCGGCCGTCGGGATGTCACTGGAGCGGATCGGCCACCTCGGGGAGCTCGCCGGCCAATGGCTGCGCGAGGGCAACGTGCAGACGATGGTGCTGCTCGTGGCCCGTCGTGGGCAGATCGTCTTCCACCGCGCGTTCGGCCCGCTCACGCCGGACCCCGGCGCTTCCCCGACGCCGCTCGACGCCATCTTCCCGACGGCCTCGGTCGGGAAGGTCATCACCGCGACGGCGGTGATGCTCCTCGTCGAGGAGGGCCTCGTCGGCCTCAACCGTCCGGTCTCGGGCTACCTGCCCGAGTTCCAGGGGGAGGGCAAGGACGCCGTCCTCGTGCGGCACCTGCTCACCCACACCTCGGGACTGCGGGGCGAGGACGTGGAGCGCTTCGTGACGCAATCGCGCGGGGAGCTCGAGATCCCGCCGGCGACCGGATCGCTCCACCCCCTCTTGAACGAGTACTTCGCGCGGCGCTATCGCTGCCCGCTCTGGAAGCCGCCGGGCGTGGAGATGTCCTACCTCCCGTACGGGTTCGAGCTGCTCGGGGAGATCGTGCGCCGGGTCTCCGCGGAGCCGCTCGACCGGTTCGCTCGCGACCGGATCTTCCGACCGCTCGGCATGGACGACTCCTCCTACTGCCCCGTCGACGTCGCGCCGCAGCGGCGGGTCCGCCGCGCGCCCGAGCCCGATCTCCCGACCGACGCGACGGACCTCGCCCACGAGACCGAGCGGCTCTACTGGGGATCCGGCGGGGTCGAGACCACGGCCCATGATCTCGCCGTGTTCGGCCAGATGTTCCTCAACCGCGGCCGCTACGGCGACGCTCGGATCCTGAGTCCGGCGGGCGTCGCGGCCATGACCCGCAACCAGATCCCGGGCATCGGCGCCGAGTTCTACGGGCAGGTGTTCCCCGAGGCGTCGTTCGGCTACGGCTGGAGCGTGCACGGCGATAAGACCGGCATGTGCGGGGGCCTGTACTCGGCCCGCGCGTTCGAGCACTGGGGACGGGGTGGGTCGTACTTCTGGGTCGATCCGGATCTTGCGATCGTCGGCGTCTACCTCTCCGCGACAGCGTGGTCGCTCGACACCGTGGTCCACTGGTTCCGCTACAACCGAGCGGACCTGTTCCAGGACGCGGTCACCGCGGCCGTCTCGGAGCCGTAGCCCTTCCCCCGGGCGCGACCGGCGTGAGAGGCGGCCGGGCGCGAGCCGGGGCCCCGGCCCGTCGGTCCGGAAAACAGTTTACGCGGCGAACCCCCTCCGCCCGACGACGGTCGGAGGGGACCGTGCCGCTGACCGACTCCGAGCCGTGGGGAGCGCCGCGACGCTGCGCGCCGCCGTACGCGTTCGCGATGGCGGCCTTGGTGATCGGCACGTCGCTTCTCCTCGCACCGACCCCCGGTACCGCCGCGGCGCTTGCGCCGCCGGCGACGGTCCACTGCGCGGCCGGACCTCCCGACGGCGATGGCCGACCCGCCGTGACCCACCCGAGCTGCCCGGTCGCCCCGCGGCCGAACCCTCCATCGGTCCCGTCGAGCGGCTGGGAACTCGCCGATGACCTTGCCTGGGCGCCTTCCAGCCCACCCGCGGCGGCGACGGGCGAAGGGGCGGGCCTCGCCGGCGACGCTCCGTCCGCGACCGCGGTCCTGTTCGGCGGGGCCGTGAACGGAACGCTCTCGGCGAGCACCGAGCTCTACAACCAGTCGACCGGTGTGTGGACCACGCTCGCTCCTGCGACCGGCCCGTCGGCCCGCAGCGACTTCGCCTTCGGCGCGGATCCGGAGCTAAACGAGGCCGTTCTCTTCGGCGGGGTCGTGAACGCGACGGCCCAGCGCGTGGATGCCTCGACCTGGATCTTTGACTTCGCCGCTCGCAGCTGGACGAACGTCTCGAGCAGCCTCGCCCCGCCTCCGAGAGAGGACGCCGCCTTCGCCGTCGATCCGACCGGGGGGTTCGCGCTGCTGTTCGGCGGCGTCGACCCGGACTACTCGCCCACGAGCTCGTTGACCTACCGCGACCTCTGGCGGCTCGACCTCGGCACATATGCCTGGACCGAGGTGACCGTCGCGGGGGCGGCCGCGCCGCCGGCGCTCCAGGGAGCGGAGCTCGCCTGGGATCCCGACCTCGCGCTCTTCCAGCTGTTCGGCGGTTGTTACCCGTGCTCCTCGGCCGTCTGGGACTTCGATCCGGTCAACTCGACCTGGTGGGAGCTCGCTGCTCCGGCGGGCACCCCTCCCTCCGCGCGCGAGGACGGCGCCTGGACCTTCGACCCCGTCCGCGGAACCGAGGTCCTCTTCGGCGGGACCGACGGGGTCGTCGACTACGCCGACACCTTCGAGTACGAGCCCGGGGCGAACGCCTGGGTGACGGAGACCGCGCCGGGAGGACCTTCGGCCCGCGCGAGCCCCGCCGCCACCTGGCTCGACGTCACCGCCAACGAGACGCTGCTGTTGAGCGGGGGCACCGGCGTGACGGCGCCCGACCTCTGGCAGCTCGCTCCGGTCTCGAACATGAGCGTCGAGGTCGACAACGCCTCCTCGCGCGCCCCGATCGCCGGGGCGTTCGTGGACCTCGACGCGAAGGCCGCGGGACGGACCTCCGCGGCCGGCGTGCTCAACCTCACCGACCTCGATCCCACCGAGACGAACCTCAGCGCGATCGCGCTCGGCTACGCCGGGGCGACCGCGACGTTCTGGCTTCCTCCGAACGCCTCGGTCGTCCGGGCGTTCTCGCTGGCGCCGGTCCCGCCGGGCCGCCTCACCGTGCGGGTCGTCAACGCCTCGGGGGTGCCCGTCCCGGGCGCCGCGGTCACGGCCGTCACGCTCGGGATCCCGGATCCCGAGGGCCCGCTCGCGACCTTGGCGAACGGGACCGCGGAGTTCTTCGGCCTCCCGACGGCCCTGCCGGTGCCGAACACCACCGTGACCGTCACCCACGCCCTCGACCACGCGGCGAACGCGACCGTCGCGGTGCCGCCGGGCGGCGCGGTCGCCGTGACGGTCGTGCTCGCGTCGTACGCGAGCCTCGATCTCGAGGTGATCGGCGAGCTCGCCAACGACACCGACACGCCGGTCGCGCACGCCCTGATCCTCGAGAACCTCACCTCGCTCGGCACCACCGACGACGAGGGGTGGCTCAACACGACCAGCCTCGTGCCGGACTCGGCACGCTTCTCGATCACGGCCGACGGCTTCGATCCCGCGCTCGCGGACCTCCTGTTCCCCTACTCGGGCGTCGTGGTCCACCGCATCTACCTCTCGGGCGTGCCGTTCGGGGCGATGGAGGTGACCGTCGTCGACGGCGTCACCCTCCAACCGGTGCCGGAGGTCGAGCTGGTCGCCCGATCGAACCTCTCGCTCTCGAGCGTGAGCGCGGGGACGATCGGGCTGACGAACCTGAGCGGCGAGGCCCTCCTCCCGCTGCCGCAGGCGATCTACTCCCTGACCGCCTCCGCCGCGGAGTACCTCGCCACGACGACCCCGTCGGACCTCGGCATCCTCTCCGGCCGCACGCTGAACGTCACCCTCGCCCTCACGCCCCTCCCCGGCGCGACCGTCGACGTGCTCGTGCACGACGCGCGCTCCGGCGCTCCGATCACCTCGGCCGAGGTCGCGGTCGAGTACGCGACGACGTACAACACCTCGGGCCTCGGCTGGGCGAACTTCACGAACGTCCACTTCGGGCCGATCGAGATCGTCGTCTCCCACCCGGGCTACGCCCCGAACGATACGCTCGGCGATTTCTTCCCCAACGAGATCGACGACCGGTACCTCGTGAACCTCACGCCGCTCCCCCCGACCTCCGCGCTGCCCACCCCCGGCGGCGCGCTGCCCAACCTCGTGGCGGGCGGGGCCGCGTTCTGGCCGTTTCTGGTCCTCTTCGGCCTGGTCGCCGGCGGGACGGCGCTCTACCTGTTCGCGCTGCGCATCCCGCGACGCGGCGAAGGCGCGGGACCGCCGTAGTCCGGCGACGACCTAGGCGCGGCCGGCCCGATGGGCCGGGGCGACCGGATCGGGCGCGCCCGGGGCCCCGCGCTCGAACGGTCGCCGCACGACCAGGATCACGGCGGCGACCGCCGCGATCGCGCCGACGCTGGTCCCGCAGAGCCCGGTCGTCGGGGCGAGCGAGATCCCGAGGGCGACGAGCCCCGCGACCACGACCGCCGCGAGAAGGGCGGGCAGACCGGGGAGCCGCCCGAGCGGCGGGGGCTCGGCCCGTGATCGCGCGGCGAGCGCCGCTCGAAACTCGGCTGAGAGCTCGTAGGTCGCGGCCGGGTCCTCCTCGCCCGCTCGCCCCGCCTCGACGGTGGGCAGTTCCGCGCCACTCCCGGTCGCCGGCCGAACGAAGGTGAGGAGCGTCGCGAGCGTCGCGAGCCCGACGAGCGCCACGAACGCGGGGTCGCTCACGGCCTCGAGCGGGAGCGTCGCCCCCGGGGCGCCGGCGATCAGGTTCGCCACGCCCCGGGCCTGGGAGCCGATCACTTCGAGGTAGCCGGCGAGCAGGCTCGCGGTCGACAGACCGCCGGGCAGCCCGAGGGAGATCGCCCGGGCGGCGAGGAGCGCGAGCGCGTCGGCGGCGGCGACCGCGAGGCCGAGGACGCGCGTGCCGAGCCCCTCCTCGTCCCGGCACGTCACGATGAACAGGATGAGGGGCCCGGCGGCGAGCGCGCCGAAGGTGACGGTGTCGCCACCGCTGCCCAGCGGCGAGGAGCCGAAGATCGTCCCGACGACGACGAGCAGGAGCGCGACGAAGATCGCCGTCGCGAAGAGGCCGCCGTGCGCCGGCCAGAAGTACGGGAGGACCACGATCGCGGCGGCCGCGGCGTACGCGGCGACGAGGCTCGCGAGCACGCCGGGAGGAAGGCCGGCCACGGTCGCCGCCGCGGCGTAGACGAACGCCGGCGCGCCGAGCAGCACCCACAGCGAGCCCGCGAGCCTCATGCGGTCGCGCCGCCCCCGCCCCGCAGCCGGGCGTAGCCTCCGGCGACCTCGCCCCGCAGGCTGCCGCGGTCGAAGCTCGTGACCGGCACGCCGATCGAGCGTACCGCCTCCGCCGCGGCCCGCGCGCGCGCCTCCTCCGGGCCGACGCTGAAGTCGACCAGCTCGGCGGCGAACGGCTCGGCGACCGGCGGGAACATCCCGGCGGGATCGGGCGCGAAGACGTGCAGTCGGTGGCCGGCCCGACGGAGGTCCGCGAGGACCGCCCCGGGGGGTTCGCGGCCCGGCTCGAGCGCGGTGAAGGCGAAGATCGCCGTCGGGCGCCGGAGGCGCGGCGCGAGGTAGGCGAGCGCGGTCCCGAAGCGGAAGGTGCCGGGCTCGATCGCGGCGGCGCTCAGCGTCCGGTCGACCTGGGCGCGGTGCTCGAGGCGGTGGTCGACCTCGAGGAACTCGACCGGCCCGTCGGTGAACAGGAGGACCCCGACCTGGTCGCCCTGGGAGAAGGCGTAGCGGGCGACCAGCAGCGCGGCGTCGACCGCCTGGTCGAGCGCGTCCGCTCCGGCGACCCCGAGCGCCATTGCGCGGCTGACGTCGAGCAGCAGCAGGAGATCGTTGCGGTTCTCGCTCTCGGTCTCGCGCACGTAGAGTTGCTCGAGCGTGGAGCGCTTCCAGACGATCGAGCGGAAGTCGTCGGCGGCATCGTACTCGCGCAGCGAGCGGAACTCCGAGCCCGCGCCGCGCCGGGCGGCCAGGATCTCGCCGACCGGCTCCGAGCGCAGCCGGCTCACGAGATCGGTCCGCCAGATCGAGGACGCCGGGATCACCTCGACCGGCCAGCGGGTCTCCACCGTCGCGATGCGGAAGGCGAGCCCCACCGGATCGTGCGCGACGAGGATCGTCGGGCCGATCTCGAAGGCGCCGCGGCGCTCCGGTCGGTAGGCATAGGCGAGTCGCTTGGTCTCGCCCGGCCCCCACCAGGAGAGGAGGCGGGGCTCGCCGGCCAACGGGTGGAACGCTTCGGGGAGGCGGTCGTAGATCTCGACGAAGCAACCGGCGCCCGGGCCCCGGTCGAGCCGCAGCGCCATCGTCCCGGTGCCGCCGACCGCGACCTGGCTCGAGTTCTCCGAGCGCTGGGCGGTGAACGCGTCGCTCGCAAGGCTCCGCGTGGCCCACGCGAAGCCGAGCAGCTCGATCGCCGCGAACGCGAGCACCAGGACGCCGAGCAGGAGGATCAAAAGGTTGAGCGCCAGGTACCCGACGAGCAGCGCGAGCAGGCCGCCGGCCACGAGACCCCAGCCGCGGGGCGTCGGCAGGACCCGGGCGAGCGTCACGGACCCCTCGGAGCTAGCGCGGGACCGCCACGCGGTCGACGGCGCCGCTCACGACCTCGCGCAGCACCTCGGGCTCGCGTGGCGCAGCCCCCTCGCGCCCGGGCGGACGACGGACCTCGGGCTTCAGGATGATCCGGTGGTTGAGGGTCGCGAAGGCGAGCGCCCGCACATCGTCGGGGAGCACGTAGCGGCGGGCGTCCAGCGCCGCCCGCGCCCGGGCGGCCCACAGCAGATGGACCCCGGCCCGCGGCGACGCCCCGAGCAGGATCCTCGGATCGTTGCGCGTCTCGCGGACGACGTCCGCCACGTACTCCAGGATGGCGGGGCTCACGTACGTCGCGGCCTGCCGGGCGCGCAGGAGCGCGACCTGCTCCGCGGTGACGATCCGTGGCGCGGGCTCCCGCCCGGGCGCCTCGCCCTGCCGCCGGAGGATCTGCACCTCGTCCGGACGGCTCGGGTAGGTGAGCAGGTAGCGGAACAGGAACCGGTCGAGCTGGGCCTCGGGCAGCGGGTAGGTACCGCCCTGTTCGATCGGATTCTGGGTCGCGATGACGAGGAACGGACGGGCGAGCGGGTAGGTCCGTCCGTCGACCGTCACCTGGTACTCCTGCATCGCCTCCAGCAGCGCGGACTGCACCTTCGGCGGCGCCCGGTTGATCTCGTCGGCGAGCAGCACGTTGGAGAACACCGGCCCCGCGCGGAACTCGAGCGAGCGGCTCGACGGGTTGAGCACGACGTTGCCGATGATGTCGGCCGGCAGCATGTCCGGCGTGAACTGGATGCGGCGGAAGGTGAGGTCGAGGGCGTGGGCGAAGGACCGGACCAGGTAGGTCTTGGCGAGCCCGGGCACGCCCTCGAGCAACAGATGCCCGTCGCACGCGAGCGCGATCGTGAGCGCCTCGATCGCGTCGCCGTAGCCGATCACGTTCTCGCCGATCGCCTGCTGCAGCCGGGAGAGCAGGTCGGCGGGCACGCCGACCGCCTCCGCGCTGCCCGCGTCGCCGCGCGGCTCGGGTCCGGCGTCGCTCACGGGGCCCCCTCCAGCGGCACGAGCACCGGCGCGAGGTCGGCGAGCGAGGCCCGTAGCAGCGCGAGCGAGCGGCGGCGCCAGGCCGGACGGCGCCAGCGCAGGAGGAGGTCCCGCGGGTCGGCGGATTCGGCGAGGAGGGCGAACCGGTACGCGCGCTCGAGGCTCGCCATCGCGCGCAGCAACAGCTGGGCCGTCGCCGAAAGGCGGCGGCGACGCCACCAGCTCGGGCGCCGGGGCGCGACGGAGACCGCGAAGCGGCGCGCGAGCACGCGCGCCGTCCGATAGTGGGCGTAGGCGATCACGGGGGCGATGCGGCCGTGCTCGAGGCCGTCGTAGACCGCCGCCGCCGGGCCGCGGATCCAGGTGCGGTCCGGCCGGGTCGGTGCGAACCGGGGCGGGAACCTCCCGTGATCGAAGAGCACCCAGGCGATCGCGAGGAGACCGAGGAGGAGCAGCGGCAGGCCGTAGGCGACGTTCGTCACCAGCCCCGCGACGAGGCCCGCGAGGTCGGTCATCCGTCCGGGCCCCCGCTGCCCCCGCCGGGCCCCGGGGACCCGCCGCTCGGCGCGCGCCTCCCCGGCCGGGGGCCGGGCCGCGCGGCCGGTAGCGCGCGGAGCGCGGTGCGCGCGTAGAGCTCCCGCAGCAACGGGATCAGCTCTCCGGGGGTTCGGTCGTGCGCGGTGCCGTAGCGCACCGGTTCGTAGAGCTCGTAGAGCCGGACGAGGAGGTCCGGGAGCGACCCCGTGTCGGACCGCAGGCCGTGCGCGACCACGTCGCGCCCGGTCCAGTGCCTCGGGAAGCGGACCCCGTAGGAGCGCTCGACGTCGACCATCACCCGGGGGAACGCGTCGAGGACCGCGCCCGGGTAGTCCGACGCGGCGACGCGCCGTTCGGCCGCATCGAGTACCTCGCGACCGGCGTCGCCCCACGGGGGCTCGGCCGACTCGGACCGGGCGCCCGGCGTCTTCCCGTCCGCCGCTCGCACGGTGTCCTCCGGCCCGGTCGGCTCCGGAGAGCCGCACCCGAGTTAAGCTCGACCCGACGCGCCTCGAACCCACGACCGGCGCGCCCGATGGTTCGTACCCTGCCGCAAAAAGGCCGGCCGCGAGTCCACGGGCGGCCGGAGGTACGGCCGGTGCCGTCCACGCCGATCGCCCCGATCGAATCCGAGCGCGCCGCCGGCGCCGGGCCGGACGTCGGGGATCCCCACGCGCCGTTCGCCACGCCGATCGCAATCGGGGGCTTCGAGCTGAGCCTGGACACCGCACCCATCGACCTGCTCGAGTCGGTCGCGCGGTCGATGACCGCCCAGCGGCTCGACGACTGGTTCTCGAGCGTTCCGGGCACCGACGAGCTCGCGATCCTCTCCACCTGCCATCGGGTCGAGATCGTCGTGCTCGCCCGGTTCCCCGACACGCTCGAGCGGTGGCTCGAGGTCTTGCCCGGCCCGCGCGAGCGCTGGCGTCGATCGGAGGGGCGGGCGACCGTGCGGCACCTCTTCCGCGTTGCCGCCGGCCGTGAGTCGTTGGCCCTCGGGGAGGCTGAGGCACGCCGGCAGGTGCGGACGGCCGGCTTCGGGGTGCGCAGCCGCCATCCACGCCCGGTGCTGCGCGAGCTCTTTCAGGCCGCGGCGCGGGCCGCGGACGACGCCCACCCGTCGGTGCCGTCGTCCCGCTCGATCGCCGCGATCGCCGTGCAGCGGCTGCTCGCCCTCGTCCCGGGCGAAGCCCCGCGCGTGCTCGTCATCGGCTCGGGTACCGTCGGTCGACAGGTCGCCGAGGGGCTCGGCGACCGGGCCCGCGTCACGCTCGTCTACCACGTCCGTCCTCCCGAGCCGGAGTTCCTCGCTCGGACCGGCGCCGGCGCCGTCCCGCTAGCGGCGCTGGGCGAGGCGCTCGGGGAGTGCGACGCGATCGTCACGGCCGCGAAGTTCGGCGACCACGGCCTGGGCGCCGCTGATCTCCCCCCCGATCGGCGGCTGGTCGTCGTCGATCTGGGCATGCCCCGCAACATCGACCCGGCGGTCCGCGGTCGATCGAACGTGCGGCTCGTGGACCTCGAGGAGCTGCGGGCCTTCGCCGAAGGGCCGCGCGCGCTCGAGGCGCCGGATCCGCGGATCGACGAGCTCGCCGAGCACTACGGCGATCGCCTCGATCGGTTGCTGCTCGAGCCCTGGATCGACGCGTTCCGCCGCGCGACCGAGGAGGTCCGCCGCGGCGAGCTCGACCGGGCGCGCGCCTACCTCGGCGTCCTCGCCCCGGGCCAGGAGGCGGCGATCGACCGGCTCACCCGGCGCCTCGTCACCCGCCTGCTCGAGGCGCCGACCGAGCGGCTGCGCGCGATCCCGGCCGGCCCCGAGGGGGACCGACAGCGCCGCCTGGCGCTCGAGTTCCTCCGCCCGGCCCACCCGTGACCGACAGCGTCCGGGTCGGGACCCGGCGCAGCCGGCTCGCGCGCCGACAGACCGGAATCGTGCTCGACCGGTTGCGGCGGTCCGCGCCGGACCGGCGGTTCCGCACCGTGCCGATCGAGACGAGCGGGGATCGGGACCGCCGACCGGGGGTCGCGCCGGACTTCACCGATGCGATCGACCGCGCGCTCCGGCGCGGAGAGCTCGACCTCGCCGTGCACAGCGCGAAGGACCTTCCCGTCGAGCTCGACCCGTCGCTCTGCCTCGCGGCATGCCCGCCCCGGGCCGACCCGAGGGACTGCCTCGTCCTCCCGTTGCGCCCCCGCTCGAGCGCGCTCGCGCGCGGCGCTCGGGTCGGCTCGAGCAGCCTGCGGCGGCGGGCCCAGCTCCTGCGCTGGCGGCCCGACCTAGAGGTGGTCGAGGTCCGCGGCAACGTCGACACACGGATCGGCCTCGTGCGGTCGGGACGCGTCGACGCGGTGATCCTCGCCGTCGCCGGCCTCCAGCGGCTGGGACGGGGAGCGGAGGCAGGTCCGCGGCTGCCGCTCTCCCGTTTCCTTCCCGCCCCGGCGCAGGGCGCGCTCGCCGTCGTGACCCGGGCCGGCGACGACGAACTCGGGCGGCTCGCCGGCCGCATCGACCACGCGCCCACCCGCGCTCGCGTGACCGCCGAGCGGGCGTTCGCCGCCGCCCTCGGGGGCGACTGCCGGGTCCCGCTCGGCGCGCTCGCCTCGGTGCGCGGCCCGACGGTGGCGCTCGTCGGCGAGGTCCTCTCCCCCGACGGTCGCACGAGCCTGCGTCGGGTCCGCTCGGGCCTCCGGACCTCGGCCGACGGCCTCGGGGCTCGGCTCGGTCGCGAGATGCTCGACGCGGGGGCGCTCGACCTGCTCGCGAGCGCCCGCCGTTAGGGTGGCCATGCCAGCGGCCCGTCGGGCGTCGGTGGTGGTCTACGCCGCGCCGGGGACGCTGGCGGGTGTCGATCGATCGCTGCGTCGCGCCGGCGTCCTCGTGGCCCGGCTCGCCTCCATCGACCGGGCCGGGGTCGATCCCGCACGCTGGCTGCCGCGGCTCACGCGCGGCCCGGTGCCCGATGCCGTGATCGTGTCGAGCCGTGCGGCGGTGGACCACGGCGTCGGGCCCTGGAGGGCCGCCGTCGGGCCGCGCGCGCGGGGGGTCGAGTTCTGGGCGGTCGGGCCCGGCACGGCGGGCGCGCTGCGACGCCTCGGGATCCGGCGCGTGCGCCGCCCGCGCCGGATCGGGTCGGTCGCGCTCGCCGCCGCGCTGGGGCGGTCGCCTCCACGACGCCTCGTCTACTTTCGCTCCGACCGGGCGGGCGGCGATCTCGGACGCTCGCTCCGGCGCGGCGGCCATCGGGTCATCGCGCCGATCGTCTACCGCGTTCGGTCGCCGCGCGCGCTCCGCCCGCGCGAACGCCAGACGCTCGAGTCGGCCGCCCTGATCGTCGTCTCGAGCCCCTCGGGGCTCGCCAGCCTGCGCGAGCGGCTCGGCGCGCGCCGGTTCTCCCGGCTCGCTCGGGCGACGGGGTTGGTCGTTCTGGGAGCGCGCTCGGCGCGCGCCGCCCGGCGCCTGGGCTTTCGCCGCGTCTCGGTCGCCCCGAGCACCGCGGCGCACCGATTTACCCGCCATCTGCTCCGGGAGCTCGGGCATGCCGACGCGTAGACCGGCCGCTCGCCGGGCGATTCCCGCGGCCACGTCGATTCGCCGCCTCCGGCGACTGCGCCGAACCGCCGCCCTGCGCGCGTGGGTCGCCGAGACCGATCTCGCGCCCCGGCACCTGATCTTGCCCGTGTTCGTCCGTCCCGGCCGCGCCGGCCCCGAGGCGATACCGGCGATGCCCGGGATCGAACGCTACGCCGTCGGCGACCTCGAAGCCCTCGCGCGGTCCCTCGAGGAGGAGGGGGTCCGTGCCGTGCTCCTCTTCGGCGTGGCCCGGCACAAGGACGCCGAAGGCCGGGAGGCGTGGGCGCCCGACGGGCTGGTGCCCAAGGCGCTCCGCGCGCTCCGGGCCGCCGCGCCCGGGCTCGTCCTCGCGACCGACGTCTGCCTGTGCGCCTACACCGACCACGGCCACTGCGGCGTCGTACGGGACGGTTCCGTGCTCAACGATGCGACGACCGAGCGCCTCGCTCGCGTGGCGCTCGCCCACGCGCGCGCGGGGGCCGACGTGGTCGCGCCGAGCGCGATGATGGACGGCCAGGTCGCGCGGATCCGAGGCGCCCTGGACTCGGGCGGGTGCGAGGACACGGCGATCCTCGCCTACTCGTCGAAGCACGCCTCGGCCTTCTACGGTCCCTTCCGCGAGGCCGAGGATTCCACGCCGGCGTTCGGCGACCGTCGTGGCTACCAGCTCGACCACCGTAACGGCCGCGAGGCGCTCCGCGCGATGGATCGGGACGTGGCCGAGGGCGCGGACCTGCTGATGGTGAAGCCCGCGCTCACGAGCCTCGATCTGCTGGTCCGAGCGCGGTCGCGCTTCCTCCTGCCGCTCGTGGCCTACCAGGTGAGCGGCGAGTACGCCATGATCAAGGCGGCGGCGGCCCGCGGCATCGTCGACGAGCGGGCCGCGGTCGAGGAGACGCTGGGGGCGCTCCGCCGGGCCGGCGCCGACCTGATCGTCTCCTACTTCGCCCGGGACCTGGCGCGCTGGGCGCGGGAGGGACGATGAGCGCGGCCGAGGCGGCCGCGACGGCGGAGACCGAGGGCCCGCGCGATGTCGTGAAGTACACGTTCTTCCACCTGCGCCCGGAGTGGCGGCGACGGCCGGCCGCCGAGCGCGAGGACGGGAAGGCACGGTTCGTCGAGGTCCTCGAGGCGCCGCCCGAGGGGGTCACGGTGCGCACCTACTCGCTCACGGGGCTCAAGGCGGGCACCGAGATGCTGGTCTGGTCGATCGCCGACTCGCTCGAGCCGATCCAGGAGCTCCACGCGCGCCTCCACGGCGGCCCGCTCGGCGGCTACCTCGAGACGAGCCACTCCTACCTCGGGATGGGCCGCCGCTCCGAGTACCTGGGCGCCCACGCCCACGGCGGCGAGGGCGCGGAGGCCCGCCGCCGGCCGCTCGACCGGCCCTACCTGTTCGTCTACCCGTTCGTCAAGCAGCGGGCGTGGTACGGCCTGCCGTTCGCCGAGCGCCAGCGGATCATGGGCGAGCACTTCCGCATCGGTCACCGATTCCCGAAGGTGGCGATCCACACCGGCTACTCCTTCGGCCTCGACGACATGGAGTTCATCCTCGCCTTCGAGGCGGACTCTCCCGCCGAGTTCCTCGACCTCGTCCAGGCGCTGCGCCCCACCGAGGCGAGCCGGTACACCGCGCTCGAGACGCCGATCTTCACCTGCGTGCGCACCTCCGCCCGGCGGATGGTCGATCTCGCGGACGGCCTCCCGTGAGGGCGGCCCCCGGGCCGCGATCGCGCGCGATGTTCCGCCGGGCCTCCCGGGTGCTCGTCGGCGGCGTCGATAGCCCGGTCCGCTCGTTCCGCGCGGTGGGGGGCAGCCCCGTGTTCTTCGTGCGCGGGCGCGGCGCGTATCTCTGCGACGTCGACGGCCGTCGGTACCTCGACCTCGTCGGCTCCTGGGGCGCGAACCTCCTCGGCCCGGCGCCCCCGACGATCGTCGCCGCCGTACGACGGGCCGCCCGCGAGGCGCTCACCTTCGGGGCCCCGTCGCCGCGCGAGCACGAGCTCGCGGAAGCGATCCGGCGAGCGGCCCCGTCGCTCGAGCGCCTGCGCTTCGTCAGCTCGGGCACCGAGGCCGTGATGAGCGCGGTCCGCGCCGCCCGCGGCTACACCGGCCGGGCGCGCATCGTGAAGTTCGCGGGCGGCTACCACGGCCACTCCGACGGGCTCCTCGCCCGGGCCGGCTCGGGCGTGGCGACCCACGCGCTGCCCGACTCCGCCGGCGTGCCGCGCGCCGTGGCGGCGCAGACCCTCGTCAGCGACTACAACGACGTGGACGCGCTCGCCGAGCTATTCGAACGCCACGGCCCGTCGATCGCGGCGGTCGTCGTCGAGCCGATCGCGGCCAACATGGGGCTCGTGCCCCCGCGGCCCGGGTTCCTCGAGGCGATCGGCCGGCTCGCCCGTCGCGCGGGCGCGCTGGTGATCGCCGACGAGGTCATCACCGGCTTCCGGCTGCGCCGCGGCACGGTGCACGAGTCCTTCGGCCTCTCGGCGGACCTCGTGACCCTCGGCAAGGTCGTCGGCGGCGGCCTCCCCATCGGGCTCTACGGCGGTCGCCGCCGCGTGATGGAGACCGTCGCGCCGCTCGGGCCGGTCTACCAGGCCGGGACGCTCGCGGGCCACCCGCTCGCGATGGCCGCCGGGACGGCGATGCTGCACGCCCTGACCCCGCACGTCTACCGGCACCTGGAGCGGACGAGCGAGGATCTGGGCGAGCGCGTGCGACGGCTCGCGCAGGGGGAGGGCGTCGCGCCGTTCACCCTGACGCGCGCCGGCTCCATGCTCGGCCTGTTCTTCGCGCCGGGTCCGATCGGCAACGAGCGAGACGCCCGTCGCTCCGACCGCGGCCGCTACGCCCGCTTCTTCCACGCCGCGCTCGCCCGCGGGGTCTACCTGCCGCCCTCGCCGCTCGAGACGACGTTCGTCTCCGCGGCGATCGGGCCCGCCGACCTCGCCCGGGCCGAGCGGGCGCTGCGCGCGGGCTTCCGGGCCGCGCGCGGGGGCCGACGATGAGGCGCGATCGGCTCGTGCGGGCGCTCCGCGGCGAGGAGACCGACACGACCCCGATCTGGCTGATGCGCCAGGCCGGTCGGCACCTGCCCGGCTACCGCGCGCTCCGCGCCGCGCACTCGATCCTCGAGATCGCGCGCACGCCCGCGCTCGCGGCCGAGGTGAGCGTCGAGCCGCTGCGGCGCTACGATGTCGACGCGGGGGTCGTCTTCGCCGACATCTCGCTGCCGTTCCTCGGTCTCGGGGTGCCGTTCTCGATCGACCCCGGTGCCGGCCCCGTCGTCGCCCGGCCGGTCCGATCGCGGGCTGACGTGGAGGCGCTCACCGAGTTCGACGCGCGCGCCTCCGTCCCCTTCGTCGGCCAGGCGATCGAGCGGTTCCTCGAGCTCGAGGCGGAGCGACCGATCATCGGCTTCGCCGGAGCTCCGTTCACGCTCGCCTCCTACCTCATCGAGGGGGGCCCGTCGCGCGAGTACGTCGAGACCAAGCGGCTCCTCTACGCCGAGCCCGGGGTGTTCGACCGCCTGATCGCGCGGCTGACGGCGATGACGGTCGACTACCTCCGGCTGCAGGCCGCGAGCGGGGCCGCCGCGCTCCAGATCTTCGACACCTGGGTCGGCGTCCTCTCCCCGGACGCGTTCGAGCGCCACCTCCTCGAGCCCCTGCGGACGATCTTCGCCGAGCTCCGCGGCCTCGGCCGCCCGACGATCTACTTCTCGACCGGCTCGAGCCACCTCACCGAGCTCCTCGCCCGCACCGGTGCCGACGCGCTCGGCGTCGACTGGCGCGAGCCCCTCTCGCGCGTGCGCGCGCGCGTCGGCGCGGGGATGGCGCTGCAGGGGAACCTCGATCCCGGGGCCCTCCTCGGCCCCCGCGAGCGGATGCTGCGGGAGGCCCGCCGGGTGCTCGCCGAGGTGCCGGACGGTCGGGCCCACGTCTTCAATTTGGGCCACGGCGTGCTCCCCGCGACCGACCCGGCCCGGGTCGAGGAGCTCGTGGAGTTCGTGCACACCAGCGGCGGGGCGCGGGGGCGGCGATGAGCCGGGCGGCCGCGGACGACACCGCCGTGCTCCTGATGGGCTACGGCAGCCCCGACGGGGCGGGCGACCTGCCCGCCTACCTGACCGAGGTGCTCCACGGGAAGGCGCCGTCGCCGACGATGGTGGCCGAGTATGTGCGGCGCTACGAGCTCATCGGCGGCTCCCCGCAGCGCCGGATCCTCGGCTCGCTGCGCGAGAAGCTCGAGCGGCGGCTCGCCGACGGCGGCCCCGGCTACCCCGTGCTCCTCGGCGTCAAGCACGGGAAGCCCGCGCTGCGCGACGTGATACCGGCGGCGGCCCGGGACGGGCTGCGCCATCTCCTCGCCGTCCCGCTCTCCCCCTACGCGTCGACCTGGATCAGCGAGCCGTACCAGGACGGCGTGGCCGAAGGGGTCCGCGCCGCGGGCGGGGAGATCGAGGTCGACGTTCGGCTCGACTGGCACCTCGACCCGAGCTGGATCGGCTACTGGCGGCGCGCGATCCGCAGCGAGCTCGAGCGCGATCCCGGGCGCGCCGTCCTGCTCTCCGCCCACAGCCTTCCAGAGCGGATGCGCGAGCGGGGGGACCCGTACCCCGAGATCCTCGCCGAGACCTCCTCCGCGATCGCCCGGGCGGCCGGGCTCGATCGCTGGTCGTTCACGTTCCAGAGCGCCGGCAATACCACCGAGCCGTGGCTCGGCCCGGACATCACCGAGGTGATGCTCGAGTGGAAGACGCGCGGCGTCGCCCGCCCGCTCGTCGCTTCGTTCGGGTTCGTCTTCGACCACCTCGAGGTGCTGTACGACCTCGACGTCGTCGTCCGCGCGTTCGCCGAGGCGAACGGCATCGACTACCGTCGGGTGCCGATGCCGAACGACGCCGAGGAGATCGTCGAGGCGCTGCGCGCGAGAGTCCTCGGCCCTCCCGCGACGGGCTAGGCCGGGCCCTCCATGCCGGCTCGGAGCGAGCGAACCACCGAGCGGACCGGGTGGTCGCCCGGGGCGCTCGCCGCCGCGGCCCGCAGGTTGCGATGAGGCCGTTCGAGCTCCCCCGGGGCCGCCGGGTCCGACTCGATCGCCTCGACCCGGACGACACCGCCGCCATCGGCGGGTCGCGACGGCGGGCGCACGCCGAGAGCGAGCGTCTGACGCACCGCCTCGAGCACCTGCAGGAGCTCCTGTACGCCGACCACCGTCGCGCGCTGCTCCTCGTCCTCGAGGCGATCGACGCGGGCGGGAAGGACGGCACGATCCGCCACGTCTTCGAGGGCGTCAACCCGCAGGGGGTGCGGGTCGTGCACTTCCGCGTCCCCACCGCCGAGGAGGCGGCGCACGACTTCCTCTGGCGCGTGCACCCCCACACGCCGGCACGCGGGGAGATCGCGATCTTCAACCGCAGCCACTACGAGGACGTGATCGTGCCGCGGGCCGAGGGGACGCTCCCGCGTCGGGCGCTGCGGCACCGCTACCGCGCGATCAACGAGTTCGAGCGCGCGCTCGTCCTCGAGGGCACGACCGTCCTCAAGTGCTTCCTGCACATCGGCCAGGCCGAGCAGAAGCGCCGGCTGCTCGAGCGCCTGAGGGACCCGACCAAGCACTGGAAGTTCACCGCGGCGGACCTGCCGACGCGCCGGCGCTGGCCGGAGTACCAGCGCGCCTACGAGGCGATGCTCGAACGCACCCACACCCGTTGGGCGCCCTGGCACGTGATCCCGGCGAACGCGAAGTGGTTCCGCGACTGGGCGGTCTCGGGCCTCCTCGTTGGCGCCCTCGAGGCGATGGACCTCGCCTGGCCGCCGCTTGCGAAGGAGTGGCGGTCGGTGACGATCCCGTAGCGATGCCCTCCCTCGTCCCCGGACCGCGGACGTGACCGCCTCGGGGAGGCCCGGCCCTGGGTCGCGTGGGCCGTTCCGCCGGGTCGCCTTCGCCCTCGCGGTCACCGCCTTCGGCGCCGGCGCCCCGACCCCCGTCTACGCCCTGTACGAGTCGCGCTTCGGCTTCGGCTCGGGCGTCCTCGGCCTCGTCTTCGGGGCGTACACGCTCGGGGTCGTGGCGACGATGCTCCTCGTCGCGCCGACCTCGGACCGCGTCGGCCGCCGCCCGGTCCTGTTCCTCGGCATGGTGCTGAGCGCGCTCAGCGGCCTCCTCTTCGCGTTCGCCGGCGGCGTCCTCGCGCTCGCGGCCGCGCGGATCGTCTCGGGCCTGTGCGTCGGCGCGACGACGAGCACGGCGACCGCGGCGATGGCGAGCCTGATCCCGGACGGCGACCAGCACCACGTCGCGCGCGTCGCGGTCGCCGCGAACTTCGGCGGCGTCGCCTCCGGCGTCGCCGTCAGCGGGTTGCTCGTCGCCTACGCGCCGGACCCGACGCGGCTCATCTTCGTCCTCCTGATCGCGCTGAGCGCCCTCGGGGCGGTCGCGATCGCCACCGTGCCCGAGACGGTCCACGCGCCGAGCCCGCGCGGCATCTTCCACGCCCGGCGGCCCCGCGTGCCGGCCGCGCTCGCCCGCTCCTTCGGGATCGCCGCGATCGGGCTCGCCACCTGCTACGCGATCTACGGCTTCTTCGCCGCGCTCGCGCCGACGTTCCTGAGGACCGAGCTCGGAGTCGGCGGCCCCGCGACGATCGGGCTCGTCGTCGCGACGATGTTCGCGCTCGCCGCCCTCGCCCAGCTCGCCCTCGCCGAGGTCCGCGACCGCCGGGCCCTGCTGCTCGGCTTTCCGCTCCTGCTCGTCGCGCTCGCCCTGTTCGCCGCGGCCCTCCTCGTCGCTTCGCTGCCGCTCCTCCTCGCGGCCGCGGCGCTCCTCGGCACCGGCGTCGGCTGCGCGTACATGGGCAGCGTCACCCTGATCGATCGCGTCTCCCCGGAGGCGGGGCGCGGCGAGATCCTCTCGATGTTCTACCTCGTCGGCTACCTCGCGCTCGCGGTGCCGACGGTCGGCGTCGCGTTCGCCTCGGAGGCGGTCGGGCTGGGCGCCGCGGAGGCGGCGTTCGGCGCGGTCCTCGGCGCGTTCGTCGCGTTCGCCTACGCGACCACGATCGCCACGCCGACGCCGCCCGGTGGCGAGGGCCGGCCGCGGGCGCCGCGCGCGGTGGAGGGGCGCTAGCCCGGCGGAGCGCCGCCGGTCGACTCCCCGCCGTCGATCGTCACCGTCGTGCCGGTGATCCAGCGGCTCTCGTCCGAGAGCAGGAAGGCGATCGCGCGCGCGACCTCCCACGGGCTCGTCCGGGTCGTGTCGGCGAGCGGGATCGGACCGGAGGCCGCGGGGGGATCCAGCGAGCCGAGGTCGTGGCCCATCGAGCCGGGGAGGACGGCGTTGACCCGGACGCCGAGGGCGCGGTAGTCGTGGCCGAGCTTGAACGCGAGCTCGACCACCCCGGCCTTCGCCGCGGCGTAGGCGGCGCTGCCGGCGAGGCGCACGGCCGGCGCGGCCGCGACGAGCACGACGCTCCCGCTCCGCTGCGCGACCATACTCGGGAGGGCGGCGTGGCCGACGGCGTAGATCGCCGCCAGGTTGCCGTCCACCGCGCCGTCCCACTCCTCCTTCGACATGCGGTGCAATAGTCCCTCGCCCGGCACCCAGCGGCCGACGTTGAGCGCGAGGGCGTCGAGGCGCTGGTGCTCGTCGACGACCGAACGGACGAGCGCGTCCACCGAACCCACGTCGCTCGAGTCGAGGCTCCGGGTCTCGAGCGACCAGCCGCGCGCGCGCGCGTGGATGGCGAGCGGATCGAGCGCCGTCGCCGAGCGCGCGACGGCGACGACCGTGGCGCCGCCGTGGGCGAGCAGGCAGGCCACGGCCGTGCCGACCCCGGGGCCGACGCCGGCCACGATCGCGATCTTCCCGTCGAACGGTCCCGCCATGGCGAGGGCCAGTCGCAACGGGTTCATCGCGCTGGCGGGCGCGCTCGCGATGCACCCTCTTGTAGCCGCCCGGCCTGGGACGGCATGGCCGCCCCGCCGCCCGACGCCGCGCTCGACCAGGTGGAACGCTTCGAGTTCATGGTGCGCTTCCCGGGGGCGCCTTACCCCGGCCTCACGGTCGACGAGAGCCCGCCGACCGGCCGCGACCACGGGCCGAGCCCCGTGCGCTCGCTCGCGATGGCCGTCGGCCACTGCATGAGCTCGACGCTCGCGAGCACGCTGGAGCGCGCCCACGTGGCGGTGGCGCCGATGCGCACGACCGTGCGCGCCACAATCGGTCGCAACGACCGGGGGCGACTGCGGGTCCGCGCGCTCGAGGTCGAGATCGCGACCGCGCCCCTCTCGCCCGAGGACCGGGAGCGCTTCGAGCACGCCGTGGAGGTCTTTGCCGACTACTGCACCGTCTCGGGCGCGGTGCGCGAGGGCATACCGATCACGCACCGGGTCGGGCCGACGCCGGGCTAGCCCGAGATCGAGCCGAGCAGGCGATCGAACAGGCCGATCGGCGGGCAGCCGAAGCCGAGCAGCGCGTCGTGGAACCGCCGCAGGCTGCCGGCGAAGCGGGGGCCGAGGTAGCGCTGGCGCGCCGATAGAATCGCGAGCTTCCCGAGCGTGTAGCAGAAGTACTCGGGGTTGAACGTGCCCCGGATCGCCTCGCGCTCGGCGGGCAGGCGCTCGAAGTGCGCCTCGTCGACGAACAGGCGGGTCGCCTCCTCGAGCGTCATCCCCTTCGTGTGGAGGCCGATCGAGGCGAGCAGACGGCAGTCGCGCAGCAGGGCGTCGTGGATCTGGGCGACCTCCGCGGCGTGGCTCTCCCGGCCGAGGCCCTGCTCGATCGCGAGCTGCTCGGCGTAGTGTGCCCATCCCTCGCAGAACGACGGCGACAGGTAGACCTTGCGGGCGAGCGAACCCGGCCGCTCGCGCAGGTGGAGGAACTGCAGGTAGTGCCCCGGGTACACCTCGTGCACGGTGATGTTGCGCAGCAGCGAGCGGTTCAGCGAGCGCAGCCACTCCTCCTGCTGCGTCGCCGACCAGTTCGCGTCGACCGGCGTGACGTAGTAGATGCCGTCGGTCGGCCCGGTGTCGAACGGCCCCGGCGGGTTCATGCTCGCCGTCGACAACGCGCGGCTCCAGATCGGTGTCTCTTCGACCCGGCATCGCGACGGTTCCGGGATCGTCGCGAGGTCCCGGTCGACCACGAAGCGCCGGGTCTCCTCGACGAACTCGCGCGCGACCGGCAGGATCTCGGTCGCCGCCGGATGGTCGTGGCTGAGGCGCTCGAGCAGCTCGGGGATCGTCGCGCGGTCCTCCTGCGCGATCGTCGCGAGGCGGGCCTGGTTGCGGGCGAGGTCCGCGCGGCCGGCCCGCTCGAGCTCGTCGATCGACGATCGGATCCCCTCCCGGACGAACAGGAGGCGCTGGTAGCGTGCCGCGCCCAGCGCGAAGTCGGGCGTCGCCCGGGGCAGGCAGTCGTTCTTGAGCCAGGAGAGGAACTCGCGGACCGCGGCCTCCGCCGGCGCCCGGGCCTCCGCGACCTTCCCGCCGAGCCCGCTCGCCGCGGCGAACGCCTCGGCCTCGCCGAAGTGGGTCGGCAGGCCCGAGCCCATCGCGAGCGAGAGGTCCACGAACGGCTTCGGGAGCGGAAGGACGAGGCGGCGCCGCGCCGTGGCGAGGAGGCCGGGGACCCCGTCGAGCGTCCGCACGATCGCGTCGATCCGGTGCGCCGCGGGGGCGTAGTCGCGGACGAGGTACGAGGTCAGCGAGGCGCTGCCGAGGTAGCTCATCGGGTTGCGATCGTAGTCGCGCCCTTCCCTCAGGTCGAAGAGCGGGCTCTCGAGGAGCAGCTCGAGGAGGAACCGGTCGATGGCCCGGCCGTTCGCGAACGCGCGGTCGTCGATCGCCCTCAGGCGGGCGAGCAGGCGGTCGGCCGCCGTCGACCAGGCGTCGGTCGCGGGGACCGAGAGGTCGGGCAGCTGCCCGTCGTACTCATGCAGGCCGAGCATGACCGCGTACGACGGCTGCAGCCGGAACAGGTGGTCGACGACCTCGTGCTCGAGCGCACCGAAGCCCGCCGGCTCGGGAAGGGAGGATTCCATGGGAACCGCCGACCGGGAGCCGGCCGGGATAAAACGCTACCCCTTCGCGGAGCTCGGGTTCGCGCTCAGTCGGCCCAGGTCATGCGGCACGTCGAGCAGTAGCCGGCCTCGAGCGGCGTGCCGCAGACGAAGCACCGGGTGAGGGGCGGCGGCACGATGGGAGCGGGCCCGACCGGCCGCGGCGCGCGGTCCGGGAGGGGAGGAGGGGTTCGTGCCGGGGCCGGGGTCGCCGGGCTCGGCTCGGCGGTCGGTGCGGCCGGGGCCCCGGCGGCAGCGGGAGGCGATGCCGTCGGGGCCGGGCGCGCGGCGGGCGGCCCGGACGAGGCCGGCGCCGCCTTCGCCGGCTTCTCCGGCTCCTCCGGCTCGCGACGCCGCCGGCGGAAGAACGACATCCGCGCCGCGAAACGCCTCGGGTCCTTAGGGGTGTCGGAACCGGCCACGCACACCGTTTTTTCCCGGACGCGCTACCGCCCGCATGGCCCCGACCCCCTCCGAGCGGCTCCGCGCGCTCGGCATCGAGCTACCGGCGCCGCCGGCGCCCGTCGGATCGTACGCGCCCGTCGTCCTCCAGGGCCACTTCGCCTGGGTCTCGGGCCAGATCGCGACCGAGGCCGGCCTGGTGCTCCAGCCCGGGCGGGTCGACTCCGAGGTGAGCCCGGAGGTCGCGCGGAACCTCGCCCGCCGCGCGACGCTCCAGGCGCTGAGCGCGCTCGCCGCCCACCTCGGTTCCCTCGACCGGATCGAGCGGATCCTGCGCGTGGCCGTCTACGTCGCGATCTCCCCGGGGTTCGATCGCGCCCACGAGGTCGCCAACGGCGCGACGGATCTTCTCGTCGAGGTCTTCGGAGAGCACGGACGCCCCGCGCGCGCCACCATCGGAGTCGCCGGGCTCCCGAAGAACGCGGCCGTCGAGGTCGAGTGCTTCGTCGCGGTCCGCTAGGACACGGCCGATGGACGCGACCGCGTGGCCCGGCGTCTTCCGCGAGGGGCGCGAGCTGTTCACGGTCAATGCCACGCCGGGCGAGCGGGTATACGGCGAGCGGCTCGTGACCCGAGGCGACCTCGAGTACCGTGCGTGGGATCCGTTCCGCTCCAAGCTGGCCGCCCTCCTCCTGCGGGGGGGTCCGATCGAGCTCCCGCGCTCGGTGCGCACCGTGCTCTACCTCGGCGCCGCCCACGGCACGACCGCGAGCCACCTCTCCGATCTCTGGCCACAGGCGGCGATCTTCCTCGTCGAGAAGAGCGTCACCTCGTTCGCCCCGCTGCTCGCCCTCGCCCGCCGCCGGGCGAACCTGTACCCGATCCTCGGGGACGCGCAGCTGCCCGAGCGCTACGCCGCGGACGTCGGGCCGGTCGAGCTCCTCTATCAGGATGTGGCCCAGCGGGCGCAGGCGGCGATCTTCGTCGAGAACGCGCGAACCCTGCTGGCGCCGGGCGGTGTCGGCGTGCTGATGCTCAAGATCCGATCGGTGACCCAGCGGCGATCGGCCGCGGCGATCGTCCGCGCGGCCCGCGAGGAGCTCACCCGGGCCGGCCTTCCCGTTCGGGGGGAGGTTGCGCTCGCTCCGTTCTCTCGAGAGCACAGCGCCCTGTGGGTCGGGATGCCGGCGGCAGCTTCCACCCTCCGGTGATCCGACCGCCCGAAAATAGTCGGACCCCGTCGCTCCCGCCCGCAAGGGGGGAAGTGGGTGCGACGGCGCGCGGGCGGGCGGTCGCGAGCGTGGACCACGCTACTGCTCGGAACGGCTCTGCTGGCGATCGTCGCCAACCCTTCCGCTCACGGCGCGTCGCCCGATCGCCCCGCGGCGCCGAGCGCCCCCGGCGCGGCCGCCACCCCGGTGCTCTCCGTGACGCCGGGGACCTGGTGGTTGCTCGCCGACGAGAGCGTGGTGCTCGCGGCGTACTGGACGTCCGTCCCGCCCGGCTGCTCGGTCCAACCGGAGTGGTTCGATTGGTCGGTCCCGGGGACGGCGGCGCTCGGAACGGTATCGCCGGCCTCGGCGCCCTCCACGAACTTCACGGCCTCGGATCAAGGGTCCGGGCTCGCGCGCATCTCGGTCCGCTCCGCCGCGCTCCTCGACTGCGGCGCGGCGATCTCCGCTCGAGTCTCGAGCGCCGCCGCTAACGTCAGCGTGGAGGATCCGGTCACCATCGGCAACCTGTCCGTCGGGCCGAATCCCGAGGAGCCCGGATCCATCGCGGAGCTCCGCGGCGTCCTGGCGGGCGGAACTCCCCCGTATACGGCCCAGGTCCAATGGGGGGACGGGAGCAACGCCTCCGTCCTCCTGACCGGCGCCGGCCCGTTCGCGATCCCGCACGCCTACCCTTGCGGCTCGTTCACGCCCGCGCTCCGAATCCTCGACGCCGAGGGCAGCGTGGCGACCGCCGCCGTCGCGGAGGCGCTGGTCGTCAGCTCCGATCTCGCGATCGCGATCACCCCAGAGTGGCTCGCCACCGACGTCGGCCGACCGCTGCCGTGGAACCTCACGATCCAGAGCCCCCCAGCGGTCTTCGCGGCGAACGCCACGTGCGCGCCGGACGCGAGCTCCGCGGGGAACGCATCCCACGGGCTGCCGACCGCGTGCACGTTCGATGCGCCGGGGATCGGCAGCATTCGCGCGCTGGTCACGCCGCTGCGTCCCGCGCACCCGGTCGCTGCGATCCTCAACGTCAGCGTGCGAGCGGATCCGACCTTATCGCTCGGGCCGGCGCTCGAGCCGTCGGAGGTCGGCGAGGCCTGCCCCGTTCCGGTGAACCTCACCGGCGGCGTGCCCCCGTTCTCGCTCTACTGGACGGTCGTCGGTTCGGCCGCGGTGGGAGTCGTCGCGGTTCCCAGCGATGGTTCCGCCGTCCTGCCCGTCGACCCTTCCCGTGCGGGCGGCCTCGCCATCGATGCCTGGGGCGTGGACAGCGTCGGCGTCACGACGGGGATCGAGACGTGGGCGTTCCCGGTCGACACTCCGCTGAACGCGTCCACGACCGTGTTCAACGCGAGCGTGGGCGCCGGAGGCGTGCAGCTCGCGGTCGGCGCCGCCATCACCGGAGGCGCCCCGCCGTTCGTCTGGCTCGTCGCGACGGGCCTCGCCGTCGGCAATGCCTCCGTCGACTCGGGCGTCCTCACGGCCACCGGCACGATCGCTTGGTCCGTCCGATGCATGATCGAGGGCGAGGTCACCCTGACCGTCCTCGTGGGGGACGCGGCCGGCACGCTGCTCGAGGTCCAGCGGACCGTCGAGGCGCTCGAACCGCTCCGGGCGTCCGCCTCGATCGGCACGGATTCCGCCAGCTCGGCGGGGTCGTTCTCGATCGACGGTTCGATCGTCGGGGGTCTGGCTCCCTTTTCGGTGACGATCGCGGCCCCGGGCGGCCAGCACTGGAACCGCACCGAGGCGTTCGACGGGCCGTTCCGCTGGAATCTGGCCAGCTCGGTGAGCGGAACGCTCAACCTGAGCTGGACGGTGACGGACGCGCTCGGAGCGACGGCGAGCGGGAACGGGTCCGTCGAACTCGCATCCGCGGCGCCGGGTCTGGTCCCGTCGGCGACCTCTACGTCGGCGCTCGCGGCGGGACTCTCGATCACGGCCGTGGTCGGCGCCGGGGTCGGCCTAGTGGCCCTCCGGCTCCGGCGACGGGCTCGGTCCCCGGCACCGGCGCCCGTTGAGCCTATCCCGACGCTCCGGGCGATCATCTCCCCCTCGGACGGGGCGGACCGCGCGACCGTCGAGCTCCTGGCGGAGGAGGCGGGGATCCCGCTCGAGACCGTCCGCGCTACGATCGACCAACTCGTGGCCGGCGGGACGATCCGATCCGAGACCGATGCGGACGGAACGGAGGTGCTCTCATGGGAACGCGAGGCACGCGGGTAGCTGGACCGCCGCCCCGATACGGGACAGCCCTTCGCTGCGGGGCGGCCGTCGTGGGGCTCCTGCTGCTCGTCACCGGCGCCGCGGCCGCCGCGGGCCCGGTCCGGGCAAGCGAGCCGACGACGCGGGAGGTCGCCACCCAGAACGCATCGGCGGTCGCGAACTTTTCCGCCGTGATCAACCGCCTGGTGGAGCTGGTGGGGGCCGCGGGAAGCGGTGTGCTCGCTCTCGTCTGGGCCCGGGTCGCGCTGAGCTGGTTCTCGCATGACGTGACGAAGAAGGTGCAAGCGAAGGAGCGCGCCCGGGACGCGGTCATCGGTACGCTGCTGTTCGTCGGCGCCCTGTCCGGTCTCATCTGGGCGCTCGCCCACTGGGTGCTGACCGGGGCCTAGGGGAAGAGCTCCGTGTGGGCGCTCAGCCTCTCGAGCATCATCCAGGCGATCCTGTTCTTCCTGTTCGCAGGCCTCACGGCCCTGGTCGCCGCGGTCATCGGTCCGACGTACGACAACCTCCTCGTTCCCGAGCTGGCCCCGGGCGCGCTCTATCCTTCCATCACTCTCGTGGCGGTGGCGCCGGCCAACTATCTGGGAGCCGCCGCGCGTTTCTCGACGTTCACCGTGGGCGCGATCGTCGATCCGTCGATCGCGCTGATCGCGGTGGGCATCGCGGTCCTGTACCTGTTCCGATCGGTCGTCGCGCGGGTGGGCCCGACGGTCGATGGCCTGTTGCCACGCCTCGTGATCGCGGTCGTCGCGGCCAACTTCACCCTGCCGGTCGCCGGCCTGATCCTCAGCCTGGGCGGCAGTCTCTACCCCGTCCTCGCCGGATGGGATGGGGGCGCCTGGCAGCACTGGGAGAACCTCGCCGGCTACGGCGAGCTCGCCTACTCCTGGGACAACGGAGCGCTCGCGTTCGTGACCGCTATCGTCGAGTTCTTTCTCGTCTTCGGTCTCACGATCGCCATCGGCGTGCGCGACGCCGTGCTCGCGGTTCTCCTGGTCCTGCTTCCGATCTTCACCCTGCTCTGGCCGTTCGGCCTGCTCGCGCCACTGGCCCGACGCGCCTGGCTGCTGTTCGCCGAGCTCGTGTTCCTGCCGTGCGTGCTGATCGTGCCCCTCGAGCTCGCGGTCGGGAGCCCGTCCTCGGTTCTGCTGGTCGGTTACCTGGCGGCGGCCCTCGGCTCGCCGTACCTCATCGGCGTCGCCGGCACCCACCTCTCGGCCTTCGGAATGCCCGGCAGCTCGGGCCTCGTCGGGGTCGGCGCACAGCGCGGTCTCGCGAGCGCGAGCTCCGGCATCTCGGGGTACGTCGCGCCGACGGCGAGCGCCGGGCGTTCGCTGGGCCCCATCGCACCGATCGCCGGAGGCATCGCCCGGGCCGCCGGCACGGCGAGCGCGCCGGCCGCGGCGCCGATCGCGTTTGCCCAGCTGGTCGGTCACGGCGGCCTCCACCTGGTCCGCCACGCCGTCCGTCCCGCCTCCTCCGCGGACGGGCCGGGGCGCTGGCCGCCGATCCGAGACGGAGGTTCGGGATGAGATGGCCGTCGCCGGGGAGGGCCCGCCGACGGTGGTGCTGCCCGAACGCCTCGATCGACGCCTGCGGCTCGGCCCGTTCCCCTCCGCGCGCGAGGCGCTCACGTTCCTTGCCTTCGGCGCGACCGGCGCCGTGCTGGCGACGATCACGTCTCCCCTGGTCGGGCTGGCGACGGTCGCCGGCGGCTTCGCCCTCGCCGTCGTGCGGGTGGACGGGGAAGGCCTTGACCGGCGGGCCGTCGCGCTCCTGCGGTTCGGGCTCGCCGACCGACACGCGGGGGCCTCCGTGAAGGTCCGCGCCCCGTCGATCCCGGCCCGCCTCGGTCTCGTGACGTTCGGCCCCGGCCGCTATGCGGCCGTCGTGCGCGCGAGGGGCACGCCGACCGCCTACCTGCCGCCCAGCGAACTCGCCCGACGCTTCGAACGGTTCCGTGAGCTCCTCCGCTCGCTGGACGGCCCGCTCGTCCTGCGCGCGTCGCTCGCGCCGATGCGGGCGGAACCGGTCCGTCCGGCGCCGGTCCCGACCGATCGGGCGGACCGTCCGGCCGAGGACAGCTACGCGGAACTCGTGCGGCTCATCTGCCGCCGTCGGCAGACCCGCCGGGTCGACGTCTGGGTCGCGGCGGGGCGCCCCGGCGCGGACGGGATCGCCGAGCTCGAGACGAAGACGAGCTCCCTGATCGATCGGCTCGCCGAGGCCGGAGTCCCCGCCAGCCGGCTCCGCGGGCGGGCGCTCGAAGATGCGACGGACGCCGGAGGGTGGCGTTGAGCGACCGTGCCCCGCTGAGGGCCCGGCCCCGGCCGTGGACGATGACCGATCTCGACACGTTCCCGGTCGCGGTGACCTTCGCGATCGTGGCCGGCGGCCTCGCGCTGGCCCTGCCGTTCCTCAACTCGCTGGCAGCGGCGCTCGCCGCCCTCGCTGCGGCCGGCTATGCCGCGCGCCGAGGTCGAACGGCGCGGGCCCCCTGGCCACGCCCTTCGGCCGCCGTGGTCGTCGGCTGGGCGAGCGGGCTGGCGGGCGGCCTGTCGTTCCTTCTGCTCCCCGATCCTTGGTCGACGGCGCGGGGACTCGCACTCGGGCTCTCCCTCGTACCGCTGGTGCGGGCCGACCGACGCGCCCCGGCGGTCGAGCCGGCCGGGAGGCTCGCGTGAGGGCGGACCGTCCGGGACCCACGCGCACCGAGTCCGCGACGTGGGCGCGAGTCGGGCGCCGCTTCCGCGCGCCGCTGCTCCTCCTCCAGTTCCCGCCCGAGGTCGCCTTCGGTTTCCTCGGCCGGGTCCTCCCCACGCACGAACCGATCGAGCTGTCGATCGAGGCCCATCGGATCCCGGCGCGTCAGGCGCTCGATCTCCTGCACGGCGCCCGCTCGGTCGCGAACGCCGAGCTCGTCGCCGGCGGCGGGACCGACGCCTCGGAGCTCGAGGTCGAGCGGTCGAGCGCCGAGGAGCTCGGCCGCCTCGTGGCGCGTCGTACGCAGGAGCTGTGGAAGGTCGGCGTCCGGCTCACGGCGATCGCCGATGCGCGGCCGCGGGTCGAGGCGGTGCGCTCCCGTCTCTCCGAGCGTCTCGGCGCGCTCGGCTTTCGGGTTCGGATCCCCCGGTATGAGGTGGCCCGAGCACTGGCGCCAGCGGCGCCGGGCGAATCCGTCCCGCGGCCGTCGGGCTACTGGCAGATGCTGCCGACGGACGGGCTCGCGGCGCTGTTCCCCTTCAGCGACGAGAGCATCGTGGAGCCCCACGGCATCCTCGTTGGCCTCGCGCTCGCGGACGCGAGCCCGGTCTTCCTCGACCGGTGGCAGCACGCGAGCCAGTCGTGGGGACTGTTTGGCACGACCGGATCGGGCAAGACGTTCGCCGCCGGCCTGTACCTCCTGCGATCGCGCTGGCTGCGGCCGGGCCTCGAGGTCATCGTGCTCGATCCGCTGGGAGAGTTCGCGGGCCTCGTCCGCGCCCTCGGCGGGACCCCGATCGAGCTCGGCGCGGGCGGAGCCCGCCTCAACCCGCTCGACCCGGCGACGACCGGCGGCGACCGGGCCGAGAAGGCCTCCCGGGTCGGCGCGATGCTGCGCGCCGCGTTCCCGAGCCTCACCGACGAGGAGGGTGCGAGCCTCGACGCCGCGACCAGCCGGCTGTTCGAGCGTGGGGGGCCCGAGCCCACCTTCCATGACCTTACGGACGAGGTGAGCCGGGGCCCGACGGTCCCGCCCCGCCTCGGCTCGCTGCTGGAGCCGTTCCGGAGCGGCTCGCTGCGTTCGGTGGACGGCCCCACGAACGTCGACCCCGACGATCCGCTCGTCTCGGTCGGCTTCCGCGGGGTGCCCGACGAGCACATGGCGTTCCACCTCTCCTACGTCCTGGACTGGGCGTATGGACGCCTGCGAAAGCGCCCCGGACCCAAGCTCCTCATCGTCGACGAGTCGCACCTCCTCCTGAGGCACGGCGCGACGGCCGACTTCCTCGATCGGGTCGTCCGACACGTCCGGCACTTCGGTGCAGGGCTGCTGCTGCTCAGCCAGAGCCCCGAGGACTTTCTCGCGCGACCGGCCGGTCGCGGCGTCCTGAGGAACCTGTACGCGACCGCCTTCCTCCGCCTGCCCGAGGTCTCGGAGGCCGCCCGCGCGTTCTTCGGGCTGACGGGACCGGAGGCCGAGTGGCTCCCGCACGCCCGCCTCCCGAGGGAGGCCGGCTACGCGGAGTCCCTCTGGCGGATCGGAGAGCTGCACCTGCCGCTCGCGCTGATCGCCTCGAGCCCGGAGTTCGAGCTCCTGTCGAGGACCCTCGGTTCGCCCGCCGAGGGCGAGCCCGGTGCCGCTCGAACGGGGGCTTTATGACCCGCGAGCGGCACGTCGCGCCGTGGACGCCGAGGCGACGGCCGCGGGTCCGGCGCGCCGCAAGGCCAGCTGGAGCCTCAAGTCGATCGTCGAGGACGTCGCCGGACGGCCGATCGGGGACCTCCAGGACCCCGCGCGGCCGGTGCACCCGTACCTCGAGGGCAGGGTCGCCTCCTCGTCGAACGGCACGGGGCGCTCCGGCGAGGCCGAGCCGACCTACGATCCGGTCGGGCATCTGTATCCGCCGCTGATCGGGCCGCTCGGGCGCACCTACCACGGCTCCGAGCACGAGCACCACTCCGAGACGCTCACGCACCATCCGGTCCACACCGAGTCCTCGCCCGGGAACCCGGCACGGCCCGGTGGGCCGCTCCACCGGCCCGAGCGGATCTACCTGCACTACCTCCTGCTGCACATGGACCGGCTGAGCCCCTCGGCGCTCCAGTACCTCAAGACCGCCGTAGAAGAGGAGCTCGCGCACCGCGCTCGCCCACCGCTGCCACCGACGGGCTAGCCACGGTCCAGCCGAGCCGTCGGCCGCGCTCGGCCAGGTCCGCGAAGACCACCGGGTCCCACTCGACGCCGATCGCCTGGCGGCCCAGCGCGCTGGCCGCGAGGAGCGTCGTCCCGGTGCCCGCGAACGGGTCGAGGACGGTCTCCCCGAGAAGCGAGAACATGCGGACGAGGCGCTCCGGTATCGCGAGCGGGAAGGCGGCGCTACGCCGGCCGGTGCCGCCCTGGCGCGCCCCGCGGACATCGGACCAGATCTGGCTGAACCAGCGGTCCCGCTCCGCGCGAGAGTACCGGCTCGCTTCGCGGGCCGCGTCGTGCGGCGGGAGGCGTCGCAGCCGGCCCTTGCGGAACAGGAGGACGAACTCGCAGTCGAGCGTCACATAGGCGTTGGGCGGCAGGAAGCCGCTGCCGAGGAACGCGTTCGGCCGGTTCGTCGGCTTCTTCCAGAGCACGTACGGCAGCGGAACGAAGCCGGCCCGTTCGGCCGCGAGGAGGGTCGCCGCATGGTTCGGCCAGAGCCGGAACTCCCCGCGGCGCGAGCGGAGGGCGTCGCCGACGTTGATCGAAAGGAGGCCGCCCGGCACGAGGACCCGATGGCACGCGCCCCAGGCCGCCTCGAGCACTCCGAGCATGCCCGCGTAGTCCACGGCCCCCAGCGCCCGGAACAGCGCGTCCCACTGGGGGATCATCGGATACGGAGGCGAGGTCACCACGAGGTGGACCGAACCGCTCGGGATGCCGTCGAGCCGCCGGGCATCGCCGTGGTACAGGGTCACCCGACCGGCGGCGCGCCGAGCCACGGCGGGGCACCGGGATGACCGTTAATACGCCCCGCCTCCTCGGAACGCCATGCGGCTCGAGCGGCCGGTACTCCAGGTCGCGCTCGACTTCGAGAACCTGTCGCGCGCCCTCGTCGCCGCGAAGGAGGCGGTGGAGGGCGGCGCCGACTGGGTCGAGGCGGGCACGCCACTGATCAAGAGCGAGGGGCTCGACGCGGTGCGGGAGCTCAAGAAGGCGTTCCCCGACCGCCGCATCGTCGCCGACATGAAGGTGATGGACACGGGCGCCTTCGAGGTCGAGATCGCGGCCAAGGCCGGCGCGGACCTCGTCACGATCCTCGGCGCCGCGGACGACGACACGATCGCCGATGGCGTGCGGGGTGGCGAGCTCTACGGCGCCGAGATCGTCGTCGACCTGCTCGGCGTCGCCGACCCGATCGCCCGCGCCCGTCGCGCGGCCGAGCTGGGCGCCGCCGCCGTCTGCTGGCACGTCGGCATCGACATGCAGATGCAGGCGAAGACCCCCTTCGCGGTCCTCGCCGAGCTCGCCAACGCCTCCCCGATCCCGGTCGCGGTCGCGGGGGGCCTCAACTCCGAGACGGTCGCCGAGGCGACGCGGGCGGGCGCCCAGATCCTGATCGTCGGCGGCGCGATCACCAAGAGCGCACACATCGTCGAGGCGACGCAGCGCCTCCGCCGCGCGATCGACTCCCGGACCGCCGAGGCCACCGAGCTGTTCCGCCGCTACGGCGGCGCCGAGATCCGTGCCGCGTTCCTCAAGGTCTCGAGCCCCAACGTGACCGACGCGCTGCAGCGGCAGGGCGCGATGCACGGGATCCTAGCGCACCTGAGGGACCCCTCCGTCCGCATGGCGGGTCCCGCGGTCACGGTCGTGACGCGGGACGGGGACTGGGCGAAGCCGGTCGAGGCGATCGACCGCGCCGGCGCCGGCGATGTGATCGTGGTCGACGCCGGGGGAGGCACGACAGCGATCTGGGGCGAGCTCGCCAGCTGGAGCGCCCACGGCCGGGGCGTCGCGGGGGTGGTCATCGACGGCGCGGCGCGCGATGTCGACGCGATCCTCGACCTCGGGTTCCCGCTGTTCAGCCGCCACGTCAGCCCGAACGCCGGCGAGCCGAAAGGCCACGGCGAGATCGGCGTCGAGGTGGTGGTCGGCGGCCAGCGGGTGCGTCCCGGTGACTGGGTCGTCGG
>DASPVQ010000022.1 GCA_035622275.1 Thermoplasmata archaeon
GTCGGACTCCTCCGACCACGTTCCCGGCCATTCACGATTGGGATTGGGGTGAGAGAGCCGGAGCAGATGTAGTGGGTCGGTACGTCGTGGCGAAGTTGCCTACTCGGTGATAGGCCGCAATGGTCGCGGCGGGAGTCCTACGGCGCCAGTCACAGCTTGTCCCTATTCCGGGCGGAATCGCGTGTGGGAACCCCTCGGAAGGGCCGACAGCTCGGGACCACTTGGTCGCACCCATTCGAAGAGCTCATTAGGCAACGCGCCCGGAATCTACGCGTCGAGTACGAGGCTGATGCCGCAAGACGAGGTGTCGCGAGCGCTTCAGGACGGAGCGAGGTACGTGGCGATGGCGTCCAATCCGCAGCTCTCCTCCCTCGAGCGGACGAGAGCGCACTTCTACGCGGTAGCCACTATCTTCGATGTCTTCCAGCTCTGGAGCCAGTCGCTCCGGGCGTTGGCCGACGACATGGAAATCGATCGCCGTCAGCGGCCCACATGAGCGGGCTACGCTAAGCGGTCGGCGCCCGGAGAACGGCCATCGAGCCGTTGAGGGGGGCCACGAAAGTCCACCCGGCTCGAAGGAGGTCTGGAACCTCGTCGGTCTGGAAGGCGTGTTCCTCCGGCTTTGGTGTCGAGCCCGACTTGAGGAGCTTCTCCAATTCTTCACCCGTTATCTTTCCCTCGAGCACCTCGGCGACTTTCTTATCGTCGTGCCCCTTGCTCTTGAGGAGGCCGGAGACGATGACCCGGAGGGTTTCCTCGGTTGGGGCGCCCTTGCTGGCCTCCGTTGACAGAAACGGCTCCGCCCGCGAATACGCGGCTCGCATGTCTTCAAGCAATTCCTTCGGGATCCGGCCTTTGTTCGTCGTATATCGGGCGTCCATCGAGCCCTTGTGTCCCATCCAATAGACTCGGTAGTCGTGCGCGATCTTCCCACGACTTTCGGCGAGGAGCATTTGGGTGTCGAAATAGGCCCTAAGCACGTAGGGCCGCCAAGAGAACCTCGCCCGTCGAACAGAGCCTCGAATCACGTCACCGACGTTGATCGAGGTCAGGAATCGTTTGTCGGTCTTCTCGGGATGAATTAGGTCGCTGTCCAGCGCGAGCTTCTCGTGGTGGGCGAGCCTCTCGCCCAGGTACGCCTCGATATACCCGCAGAGCTCGGCTGAGGCCCAACTCAGGTAGCCGTGGGAGTTCTTCGACAGTTCGGGGCGAACCCGAATCATGGCCGGCACACGAGAGAAGTGAGCTCGCTTTCCCCTGATCTCGAGCTCTGGTAGGTCTCCTAATCTCAGGCCGTCTGAGCCGTGGTAGTTTCCGAGGACCTCGGGCCTGAACCCGGCGTGAGCCATCAAGAGGACCGCTACCCGGTCGCGGGGAAGCCGGGCGTTCAGCAAGACCCGGTGAATCTCCTCAGGTGTGGGGACTTGCTCGTTTCGGAGGGTGGGAGTGTCCTCGCCCCCGCGAACATGAACCGGGACTGTCAAGGTCTTGCCGTTGTGGGTGAGCCAAGACTTGACTGCCTTCAGCGTCGAGCGGATGTAGGAGCCTGCGTGGCGTTTCTCCTCTTCCACGGTAACGAAGTCGAGAAGAACATCGCGGACCTTTGGCTCCGGGAGCTCGGCGAGATCCTTCGGAGTAACCCCCATCTGTTCACAGAAAGCCCCAAGCCGTCGGAGGTAGACGTCGGCGGTGACCTGAGCTCCTCTCGCCACGTTGTGGTACCATCGGGAGAGGTCGGGGTCCGCGAGTCGCTCCTGCTTCTTTTGGGACCGCTCAAACCGGGCCATGAGGTGAGTTAGAGAGTCCAATTATAAACCGTTGAGGGTGATGGGCCCGGACGGATTCGAACCGTCGACCAACCGGTTATGAGCCGGACGCTCTCGGCCGGGCTAAGCTACGGGCCCAGGGGGCGCGGACCGAAGGCGCCGCCGAGCGGAGTTTGGGGACGAGGGCGCACGCCCGTCGGCCTTTCGAACCGCTGACCTTTCGGTTAACAGCCGATCGCTCTACCGCTGAGCTACGGCGGCACCGGCGGCGCCGAGCTAGCATCGCGCTAATAGCCTTTCCGACCCGAGGACGGACGCGCGCGGTGCTCCTCGGCCCGCGACTTGAGCTGGCGGACGACCCCGGCCATCCGCTCGAGGGCGCGGTCGAGGTTCGCCCAGAACTCGCGCGTGCGCTCGGTCACGACCGCGCCGTCCGCGCTCGGCTGGATCACGCCCTCGCGCTCGAGCAGGTGCAGCGAGTAGCGGGTCTTGTGGATGGGCAGGTGGAGCGCCTCGCTGAGGCGGATGATCCCCGTCGGGGGGCTCTTCGACAGCTTCTCGACGATCTCGACGTTGCGCGCGAGCAGCTCGAGCTCCTCCTCGATCCGCTCGACCAGGTGGGTCCCTTCGCCCGCGGGCCCGCCGCTGCCCCCCTCCTCGCGCTCCGCCGACGTGTCGGCCGGCATCCCGGCCCCGACCCGCGTCGGCTTACTTGAACCTAAGGCCCGCTCCCGTCCCGGGCCAAAGACGATTATCCCACGAGCCCCTCACGGGCCGCTCCGATGCTCCGGCCCGGCGGGACGATCGAGACGATCGGCGAGACCCCGCTGGTCCCGCTACGCTCGATCGTGCCGGCCGGAAGCGCCCGCGTCCTCGTGAAGCTCGAGTCGATGAACCCGACCGGCAGCATGAAGGACCGGCCGGCGCTCGCGATGGTCCGCGCGGCCGCCGCCGACGGCCGCCTGCCGCCGGGGGGCACCGTCGTCGAGTACACCGGCGGCAGCACCGGCACCTCGCTCGCGTTCGTCGCCGGAGCCCTCGGCTTCGGCTGCCACCTCGTGAGCTCGGATGCCTTCAGCGAGGAGAAGCGCGACCACATGCGCGCGCTCGGCGCGCGCCTCACCCTCGTGCGGAGCGATCGGCAGCGGATCACCGAGGGGCTGATCCGCTCGATGATCTCGACGTCCCGGCGGATCGCCCGGCGCTCGGGGCACTTCTGGTCGGACCAGCTGAACAACCCCGACGCGAGTCGGGGCTACCACCCGATGGGGGAGGAGATCTGGCGGGACACCGGGGGCACGGTGGACGCGTTCGTGCAGTCGGTCGGCACGTCCCACTCCCTGCACGGCACCGCCGAGTCCCTGCGGCGCCACCGGCCGGACCTGCTGGTGTGCGCCGTCGAACCGAAGGAGTCCCCGATCCTCTCCGAGGGCCGGACCGGCGGGCACCGCATCGAGGGGATCGGCATCGGGTTCGTTCCCCCGCTGTGGCGACGGGAGCTCGTCGACGAGATCGCGTCGGTGACGAGCCACGACGCGCACGCCATGGCCCGCACGCTGGCCCGGCGCGAGGGACTCTTCGGGGGCGCCTCCTCCGGCGCCAACGTCGTCGCCGCGCTACGGATCGCCAAGCGACTCGGGAGCGGCGCGACGGTCGTCACCCTCCAGGTGGACACGGGGCTCAAGTACCTCACGACCGAGGTGTACGGCGCGCGGGCGCGCGCGCCGGGCGACGGCTACTTGCCCGGCGCGCGATAGGTGAGCTTGCTCGCCTTGCCCAGCGCCTCGATCGCCTCGGCCGGGCGGAACAGGCGCACCGTCCGGGTCGACTGCACCGCGCCGCTAGAGACCGCGGCGAAGACCATCGCGTTCACGGCCGCATCGTCGGGGAACTCCCCGATGACCGTCCCGTCGAACTCCCCGAAGTGGTAGTAGAGGGCCTGCACTTTCCCGCCGACGCCCTTCGCGAGCGCGTCCAGCGCAGCGGTCCGGTCCTCTGGCGTTCGCATCAGCGCGGCCCACGATTCCGGCGAGTACGAGAACTGCACCATGTAGCTCGGCATCGGCACTCCTTGCGCTGCTCGGCAGGGTGTGGGCACTAATAAATCCCGGTGCCGCGGGCCGAGCGGACCCGCGCAGCTCATCGGGCCGCGCGCGTTCGACGGTTCATGGCCGTGGAACCGCTCGAACTGCGGCGTTCGTCGCTGATCGTCTGGGACATGCAGATGGGCATCGCCGGGCGGGCGTTCAACCGCGCGGCGCTCGTGCCCGTGGTCGCCGACCTGATCGCCGCCTACCGGGCCCGAGGCCTGCCCGTGATCTTCAGCCAACACACGAGCCCGCCGGAGGGCTGGGCGAACCCGGCCATGGCCCGATCGATGGCTCGACGGGGGCTGCCGGCCGGTGGCGTTCGCTTCACCGCCGGTGCGGCGGAGTGGTCGATCCTTGCCGAGCTCGCCCCGCGGCCGGAGGAGCTCGTCCTGCCCAAGGCGACCCCGAGCTTCTTCGTGGGTACGCCGCTCGAATCCCTCCTGCGCGTCCGAGGGATCGACACGCTCGTGCTCACCGGCGTCAGCACGGACGGTGGCATCATGGGGACCGCCCGGCATGCGGTGAACCTCGGCTTCTTCGCCCTCGTGGTCGAGGACGGCGTCGGCGCGATGACCGCCGAGGCCCACTCGCGGGCGCTCGAGGTCCTGCGCGCGCTCTGCGACGTGGAGACGAGCCCGGAGGTCATCGCCCGCCTTCCGGCGCGCGCCTAGCCCCTCGGACCAGCCGGGCCCGCCGGTCGTACCTCATGGCCGTCGCGGGAATGCCCCTCGGGGGCGCGCCGCCTCGGCAGGCCGTGACCGAGCGCTTCGACGTGATGGTCCTCGGCGGAGGGCTGTTCGGCTCGAGCCTGGCGTACTACCTGGTGCGGGAGGCGGGGCTACGCACGCTGCTGGTCGACCTCGCGCCGGATCCGGAGCGGCCCAGCGCCACCGCCACCAGCGCCGGCATCCTTTCGGTCCAAGGCTGGGATCCCTGGGACCTGGCCCTGGTGGAAGAGTCGGCGGAGGAGTACGGTCGGATCTCCGAGGAGGAGGGCGAGCCCGGCCTGCATCGCAACGGCGGCCTCCGGGTCGCGCGGACGGACGAGGGGGTCCGGTGGCTCGAGCGGGTCCGGCGGGTGCTGGGGGAGCAGCACGTCGAGTCGATCGCCGTCAACGCCGCGCGGGCCCGCGAGCTCCTGCCCTGGGCCGATCTCGACGACGTTCGGCAGGGGTTGTTCACCCCCGACGACTCGGTGGTCTGCACGACCGGGCTGCAGGCGGCCTTCCGTCGCGCCGCCGCGCGCGCCGGGGCCGACGTGCGACAGCTCTCCCAGCCGGCAGCGATGGAGGCCCGCGACGGCGGCACCTGGGCTCTCGGCGAGCCGGTGTCGGTCGAGGCCGAGCGCGCGGTCGTGGCCTGCGGCGCGAGCACGCAGCGGATGCTGTCGGCGATCGGTCATCCGCTGCCCCTGGTTCCGTTCCGGGCCCAGGCGGTCCGCCTGCGGCCGCAGCCGCTACGGGAGGCGTTCCCGACGCTGCACGATCTGGACCTGAACCTCTACCTCCGTCCGGAGCCGTTGGGCCGGTGGCTCGCGGGCGACGGGACCGGCACCCGGCCGGAGGATCCGGGCGTCTGGCGTGCCTCGGCCGATCCCGAGTTCGTCCGGCGGATGACGCGGTCGGTCACTGAGCTTCACGACGGCGTCGGCTCCGTTCGGGTGGAGGCGGCCTGGAGCGGCCTGTGCGTCGCTTCGCCCGACCGCTTTCCGCTCGTGGGACGCGTGCCGCAGGCGCCGGGGCTCCACGTCGCGAGCGGATTCAACGGTCTCGGGACGATGCGCTCGGCCGCTCTCGCGCGTCGAATGGCGGACGCGCTGCGCACCGGCGGCTGGGAGCGGCTCCGCCCCGCGGATCCCGCCCGCTTCGCCGGGCCGATCGCGCCGTTCGACCCCCGACCGCAGTTCCCGCTCGAGGCCGGTCCCGACGTCCCCCTTCCCGAGGATGCGGGGCCCCGGGCCCGCGGGCCGTCGTGGCCTGCGGGCCCTCCTCGCGCTGAGGAACCCTCACGCGTCCTCCGACGGATCGAGGAGGTCGATGGGCTGCGCTGGTCCTCGCTCTCCGACTGGTTCGACCCGTTCCTCGGCCTGTTCGCACGGGACGCGATCCGCACCGGGGGGCGAGCGGAGGTCGTGGAGGAGGACGGGCTCGTCCGGGGACTACTCCTCGTCGGCTCGAGCGAGGGCATTGGGTCGGGCTTCACCCGGGAGCGACGGATTGCCCAGCGGTACCTCGAGCCGACGGAGTCGGCCGGGGTCTATCTCGAACTTCCGTGGCGTCCGGGCGGCCGGATCGTCGAGGTGTTCGCCGCGGACCTGCGGGACTGGCAGCCGACCCAGCCGCCCCACCATCCGGTGCGCATCGCCGGACGGGATGACCTCCCACGGATCGGGACGCTCATGCGCGCCGAGCTCGGGCGCGGCGTCGATCCGTGGCTCGCCACCCTGCCGCGCCCGGAAGAGACCGCCTTCATCTGCGAGAGCCAGGGCAGCATCGTCGGCGTCAGCTGGCTGTCCCGAGTGGGCCGGTTCGCGCGCGGCCACTCGTTCGTCGTCCATCCCCGATATCGGGGGCTCGGCATCGGCACGGACCTGCTGAACGCTCGCATGCTCTGGCTCTCCCAAACGGGCGGCCGGTCCGTCGTCAGCGAGATCTACGACCGGAACCTCGCGTCGCGGACCGCCGCGGAGCGCGCGGGGATGGCCCTCGTCGGGCGGATGTACCACTTCCAGAGCCGTCGACCCGACCCCCGACGCGCTAGGTTCGAGGCGCCCCACACCGGGGGCAGACCGTCGCCGTCGAGTCCATGAGCGTGCCACAGTAGCGGCACGGCACCTTGACCGTCTCCCGGATCACGACCTGCTGCACGGCCGGCTGATCGCCGGGGATCAGATGGACCGGCGGCGGGGCGTACGCTGGCATCGTTCCGGGCATCGGAGTCGTCGGGTGACGGGGGAGGTTCGCGCGAGCCGAGCGTCGCCGGGAGAGCGCGATCACGATCCCCCCGACCACGATCACCACGACGACGATCCCCACGATCACGAGCAGCCAGGGCACGGGCGGCGGCGAGGAGGCGGCCGGCGGCGCGGGAGCCGGCGTCAGGGCGAAGGTCGTCTCAGTGTCGGTCAGGGTGTCCGTATAGGTGAAGCCGTCGCCCGCCGCATCCGAGTCGGCCTCGCGGTAGACGTACGCGACGACGTAGCCGGTCCCCGGGTCGAAGTACTCCTTCCAGTTGTAGACCGCGGTGAACTGCCCATAGGCGTCGTCGCGCTCATAGGTCCCGTTGCCCTCGGTGAAGATCGTCGCGACGTACCCCGTCGAGCTGCCGGAGTACGGGAACGGAACGTCCGTGGAGACGACCTGCATCGGGCTGTTCAGCAGCTCCAGCGTCGCCCCGTCGCCGAGGCTGTTGTTGAGATAGAACCACACGAACGGGTCGACGTAGCCGGACTGGTTGTCGGTCCCGTTCAGGTAGTGGAACGTCACGGCGGAGAACGAAAAGGTCCCGTGCTCCGACCACGGGTACTCCACCCCCTGGTTGTTCTCGTAGGTTCCGGCGGAGGCGTACGTGGCGTTCGCCGTCCCGTTGGGCGCGACGCTCATCACGGCGATCGACCCGTTGTAGTAGCTGGCCTCGGTGTAACCGGAGTAGCTACCGGTCCCGCGGCCGACTGTTACCGACTCCGAGTAGTGGAGCGCGTCCCCCGCGCGCGGAAGGTAGTGGCCACCGACCCCGCTCGCGGCCCCGCTCGGGAGGCACAGCAGCGCGAGCACGGACAGGAGCAGCACCGCCGCCCCGCGGCTCATCCTCCGAACCCTCCGCCGACGAAGCCGCCACCGCCGGCCCCGACCGCATGGATGTGGCCGGGGTGGACGCCGCCGATGGCACTGTACGTGGCGAAGTAGTTGCTGTGAACGACGAGCACCGGAATCCACATCCGCGCGGGCGTCGTCGCGTAGGAGAAGTTCGGATACGTCGCCGGCGCCGTCTGCGTCGGGTCGAGCTCGTTGACGCTGCGGACGTCGACGCCGTGCACGAGCCGGATCGCGAGCGTGATCAGCTCGGCCTGCGACATCGGGCCGGTGCGCTGGCCCAGGATCTCGTAGGCCTTCTCGAGCAGGTTCAGCGTCTCGTTCGCCTCGAGCACGGGGATCGACGCGAGGACCGCGGCCCCGACCAGCGGGTACTCCAGGTACGCCCCCACGCCCCGGGCGAGGATCGCCATCTTCGTCCCGACGGTCTCCGCCGGCAGGTTCGACAGCGCGAGGTACGCCGACGAGAGCTCGGTGTCTTCGCTCACCGAGTAGCCCCAGGACGCGAAGAGGGCGCGCAGGTTCGTGAAGGCCCGCGCGAGATCGTCGTGCGGCTGGTTGACGATCGCGAGGAGGGCGGCCGCCTCGTACGACGCGGTCAGGAGGAGGAACTGACGCAGGGACTCGGTGGCGTACGTGCCGTCCGCCCGCCGGCCGGAGAGCAGGATCGCCGCGACGCCCGTCGCGGCCTCGGCCGGAACGCCCAGCTCGTCGACCGCCCGGAGGAGCTCGCCGAGCTGCGAGACCGAGCCCTCCAGCGGCTGGTTCACGCTGCTGACGACCTCGGCGGCCATCAGACGGTTCTCGTCGTTGCGGCTATAGCGGCCCACCGCCTCGTACGCGTTGAGGAACGCGGGCACAGACTGCGCGGAGGCCGTCGGCTGCTTGGCGAGGCCGATGGCGACCGCCCAGAGGTAGGTCGGATCGACCTCGGGGAGCGCAGGGGCGAGCGAAGCATGAAGCGAGGCGGATCGGCTGGCGATCCCGTCCAATTCGGCGTCGATCGCCTTCGCCTGGGTCCAGTACGACGCGAACTCCTCGTCCCCCACGCGGTACAACGCGACGTTGAGGTCCCGCAGTGCGACGCGACCGGCGGTCGTGATCGCGATGAACCGACCGTCGTAGGGGAGCACGAGGTCGAGCTCGGCCTGCTTGACCAGGAGCTGCTGAAAGTCGGCCTGACGTTTGGCGAGGTCGGCCTCGAGGGCCTGGAGCGCCGCCTGCTCCTCGTTGAGGCGGTCGACGGACGCCTCCTCCTTGTCCACCCCTTGCAGATGGAAGAGGACGGAGTGCGTCCGGCGCGTGTCCGCCGCGACCGCGTCGGCCTGCTGCTGTTGACGGGCCTGCTCGTCCGCGATCGCCTGCTGTGCCGCCTGGAGCTGGGCGACCTCCGCCTCCAGCTGCGAGCGCTCGTCCGCGGAGAGGACGTCCACGAGTCCGAGCTGTTGGAGCTCCGCGAGGTCCGTCTCCGGGATCGTTGCGGTGACCGAGCGGGCGCTGACGGCCTGCAGGAACGTCGCGAGATGGGTGCAGTCGGTCACGCCCGGTCGAGGAGAGGGAACGCCGTATTAAGGGCCTCGTCGCCCAGGGCGTTGCGGATGCGCAGAACGTACTCGCTCGGCGTGCGCTCGAGCCGCACGTACCGGTCCTGCGCGAGCGCGCGCTCGAGCAGGGAGGCCAGCTGCTCCTTGCGAGGGCCGGCCCCTCCGAAGCGTCGCACCCGCTCGCGGTCGATCTGCTCGTAGGCGAAGAGGAACTCGTAGAGCGAGCGGTAAATCTGGTCCTCGATCTTCTCGGCGATTCGCTCTCGGTCGACCTCCACTTCCTCGATTCCCTCGAGATCGACGAAGTACACGGTTCCGTCCGGAGCGATCACCGCGTCCTTGTCGAGCCACACGTCATGGAAGTCGAGGCCGCAGAGTCGTCCGCTCGTCGGGTCCCGCCGCAGGGTCCTCGCAAAGAGTGTGAGCAGCGGGATCGCGGAGCGAAGGAACGCGACCTCGAAGGCGAGAGCGCGCGCCGGGGAGTCGACCCCGAAGCGGTCGAAGACGTCCCGGACCCCGGTGCCCACCGTGCTGCGCGCGTGGAAGTAGATGCGCACGTTCGAGGGGACGAGCCGAAGCTCCTGGACGATCGGTCCGCGGAATCGCCGGAACCAGTGCAGCGATCGGATCCGCTCCTCCAGCGCGGAGGGCAGATGGGCCACCTTGACGACGGGGGCGATCCGGAACCCCTCGATCGAGGTGAGGTCGGCACGCTCCGACGCGGCGAGCGCGATCCGGGCGTGTTCCAGTCCCTGCCCACCGTACGGGGACCCGCGGAGCCAGACCTCGCCGGTGATGTACCGCGGCGGGTCCGCCGGGGATCGACCGCACGACGGCTGGGCGAGCCGGCGGCGCAGCTCGGGATCGTCCGTGAGTCGATCGAGCGCGGATGCCTCCAGCGGACGGGCCACGAACGGCTCCACGGTCGAGCCGATCCCCTTCACCGAGAGATGGAAGTCGGTGCCGTCCAGGGTGGCGACGGGATCCGGCGAGACCGCTCCCCGGTGGTCATCCTCCAGGAACGCTCGTATGCCGAGCGTGGGTTCGTCCACGAATCCGGTGAGAGAGACCGGAAGGAAGAATCGGTCGAGGGCGGAGAGGTCGTGCTGCGCGAAGCGGCAGTTGGTCGTGGTCCGCCCGGGATACTCGGCCAGGTGCACCGGGGTGCCGGCGAGCCGCAGACGTCCCACCGGCTCGGCGAAGCGATCCGGAGAATTTCAACCCGTCCGCTCACCGGCCGGCTCGAGCCGCGCGCATCGGAAGCTCACGCGACGATCGCGAGCGCGGTCAGGGGAGGGGTGGCCCGCCTTGCGCACGGGCCCGCCGGTATTCGAACTCGGGGCCACCAACGGCCGCGGGTCCGGCTCCGGACTACTCGCTATATATGGACTGTGCACAGGTGCTATAGGCCGATGCCCGCCACCACCATCGCCCTCGACAGCGAGGCCTATGAGACCCTCAAGAATGCGAAGCGACCCGGTGAGAGCTTCAGCGCCACCGTCAAGCGTTTGGCGCGGCCGCGGAAGAACCTCTCCTTCTTCGCGGGATCTTGGGGTCACCTCCGACCCCGCGAGATCGAGGAGCTTCGGGCAGCGGTGCTGGCTGCGCGTGCCGTGGAGCGGGCGAAGGTGGCCAAGCCGCGACATCGGCGGAACTGACCGTGTACTGCCTGGATGCCACGTTTCTCATCGATCTGCAGGCCGGGGAGCCCGAAGCGGTCGCGCGAGCTCGCCACTGGGAAGTGTCGCGTGAACGGGTCGCGGTCCCCCTACCGGCCCTCGTCGAATGGCTCCGGGGATCCTACTTCAAAGGGGGCCGTACCCTCCGCGCCGCGCTCGAGCTTGCCGAGAACATCGAAGTGCTCCCGGCCGATCTCGCCATGGGTCACGACGCGGCGCGCTTCGGGGCCGACGCCGCTCGGAACGGAAGAGCGCTCTCGGCCTCGGATCTCCTGATCGTCGCCATCGTCCGCCATCACCACGCCATCCTGGTCACACGGGATCCGGACTTCTCCGGATTACCCGGGCTACCTGTCGAAGTCTACTGAGGGTGGGTCCGTGCGAATCGGGGGAGAGCGGCATGCCAGGGCGATCGATGCGGCTCGGGTCACGTCATCCGTGTGGTGATGACGCAGCGGTTCTGGGTCCGGGCGGCCGTGAAGGGCGTCCTCGTCCGAAGGGAGGGCCTGCTCCTCCTGCGCCGGCGGAGTGACGATGACATATGGCCGGGTCTGTGGGACCTTCCGGGGGGCGCGGTGGAAAAGGACGAAACGCTCGAGCAAGCGCTCACGCGGGAATTCAGAGAGGAGACCGGACTCCGGGTCCGTGTCGGAGACGTTCTGGACGTCTCCCTGGAGTGGGTCTCCGTGCGGGGCGGGCCCTCCTATCCGAGCGTATCCTCCCGCTTTCGATGTTCGACGAAGTCGCGGATCGCTCCCCGCCTGGACCCCGCCGAACACACGGAGTTCGCCTGGGTGACGGCGCGGGAACTCGCCCGACTCACCACCGTGCCGTACCTCCGGCGGACGATGGAGCATGCGTTTCGGAATGCCGACGCCGAGATCTAGCGAGGGCGTCGAACTTGGTCCCACCTCCGACTCCGAGCGTGGGCGGTCGGTGGCGCGAGGGAAACGAGCCAGGGCCGGCGTGAGCCCGGGACGGGCCCACCCGGATTCGAAGAACGAGCTAATCGGGCCCTCCCATTCCGTTCGGACGAGTCCCATCCGGGCGTAGTCGTCGATGAAGTCAGAAGTAGCCGCGCTCGATAGCGGCATCGAGACCGGTGTTGGATCGCGAGGACCCCGGAGTCCGCTGGCTCCTCGAGTCGAGAGACCCATCGGTACGGTACTTTACCCTCACCGATGTTCTCGATGCGCCAGAGCAGTCCGGTCCGGTACGCGCTGCGAAGCGACAGATCCCCCAGGGACCTCCTCTTCGAGCCCTGCTTTCCGGTCAACGAGCGAACGGTGGGTTTGGAGTCGACCGGTACAAGAAGTGGGCCGGAGCGACCTGGCGTATGGTCTCCGCGGTCGAGCTCGGAGTCCCTCCCGGGAGCGTAGTGGCCCACCGAGCGGCCGACTACGTGCTCTCCCACCTCCCGTTGAGGCAGTCCGATCCCCACCAGGTCCGAGGGCGATTCCGGCTTCACGC
>DASPVQ010000023.1 GCA_035622275.1 Thermoplasmata archaeon
CGACCCCCGGGAGCCCGTACTACGACGCGGAGATCGCCAGCGACTGCACGACCAGCCACCCGTGCACGATCCCGCTGTTCGGCGAGACCGGCTTCCCGCAGGGCGACATCCAGAACGGGCTGTGGGTCGCCTCGATCCTGAGGGTCACCGATGGGGCGATCAACCCGGTGCTCGTGGACGTGACGTTCCTGACGCTCGTGCTCGGGTCGCTGTACAGCGCCCCGGGCGAGAGCCCGCTACCCGTCTACACGCTCGGCTGGTCGCCCGACTACCCCGCGCCGTCGGACTACATCAACCCCCTGTGGAAGCCCAATTCCACCTACACGTTCGCGGACGCGGTCGAGGAGCAGGCGATCCTCTACACGCAGAGCGGCGCCAACGGCTGCCCGTCCTACCTCGCGTCGCAGTACTGGCTGTGGGCGAACTACTCGCAGAACAACCCGGGGATCCCGCAGGACTGCCAGGGGACCGCGTACCTCGCGCTCAACGACGCCTACAACGTCGCGTTGCACACCAGCAACGGCGCGCAGCTCGCGGTCCTCTACGCCGAGATCTCGCAGATCGGTCGCGCCCTCGGGCTGTACACCTACCAGTACGAGGAGGTCGGCGGTTGGGTCACCGCACCGTGGATCGACATCTCGAGCCTCGGCACGCAGCAGGTGTCGGCCTCGGCCGGCCTCGACCAGGTCTTCTACCTGATCCAGGGCAACGGCATCCTGCCGACCTAGTGGCACGCTCGGTCCCGCGCAGGAGGGCATCGTGACGGCCACGAGAGGCGAGTCCACGTCGCTCCACGCACCGGCCGCGCGAGGGGCTTCGCCCCCGTCCGCGCGGCGGGGACGCCCCGTCGTCCCCCGTGGTCGCCGCGCCGAGGTCCCCGTGTCCCGGACGGGGACCGGCGATCCGTCGCGCGGCGACCACGCAACCGCCGCCGGGTCGGGGCGACCCCGGGTGTTCACGGGACGAGTGGCCACCGACGGGTCGAGCTCGAGCGGGCCGAGCCGCCTCCCGGGCACGGACCCCGGCATCGCCGGCACCGATGCGGCCACCGCGCCGAGCGCTGCGCTCGCTCCGCGGGAGCGAGAGCTCGTCCCGGCGTCCGCGCCGGGCGCGCTGACGGCCGCGCCCCCGGCGAGGACCGCGCCGTGGCCGGACGCCGCCGACTGGACGCTCCACCAGCGGGCAATCGTGCGCCGGCACTCGCTCGGCCGAGCGCTGCGGCGTCTCCAGGGGTATCTGCGGGCCTGCCAGATGCGCGGCGAAGCGCCGCGCCCGGACGAGCTCGCCTCGCTCTGGAACCGCATCGCCGACGAGTGCCACGATGTCTACGCCGTGGCGGCGCAGGGCGCGGATCCGCAGCGGATCGCACGCGCGGTGCACTGAACGGAGGACAGCGAGCGAGGTGGGGTCTCAGGCCCGGACGAGGGGCGTCCCGTCGACCTCGATCTGGGCCCCGAGCAGGGAAGCGTGCATCCGGAACGTCCCCCGCGTGCGCCCCCCGAAATCGTCGTTGTGGCCGAGGTAAAGGGTCAGGACGTCCCGCTCCTGGTCTTCCATCAGCGGTAGATCGTGGATCGCCGGGTTGAGTCCGATCGAGATCAGGGCCGGCCGGGTGCGCTCCCGCCCCGCCCGCCGGAAGCGCTCCTCGAAGAGGGCGGCGCCACGGCCGGCCCGGTGCCGCACCAGGCGGCCCGACCGGAACGTCCAGCGGATCGCCTCCACCGAACCGGCCCGGAGCCGCGCGGGGCGGTTGGAGACGAACGTCCCGTCCCCTCTACGACCGTCGACCGCGACCGTGAGGAGACCGGAGGGAAGCGCGGTCCACATCCATCCGCCCGCGAGGTCCCGAGCGTCGACGACGCCGTCCTGGAGGACCGGGGTCGCGCCGTCGAGCCCGAGGTCGAGCCGCGTGCCGTTGCGATGCCGGATCGAGAGCCGGCGCGCGTTGCGGAGCGCCCGGATCCACGGGCGGGCCGCCCGGCGGAGCACAGCGGGCGGGACGCGCGAGGCCCGCTCCCACTCCCGGCGCCAGACCCCGAGCTCGACGGCCGCCGGGCGCCGGTCCGCGCCGAGAGCGCTCGGCGCGAAGAAGACGAGCTTGGGGATCCGCAGGCCGTGCAGGCGCCGCAGCCACTCCCGGCTCCGCTCGTCCAGCGCGCGGCGGGCCGCCCGCGGCAGCGCGTCGAGTCGGCGGAAGTCGCTCGGTCCCAGCACCGAGACATAGGCATCGCCGGCCGAGACGGCGGCGAAGTCGGCCCGTCCGATCGCGGTCGCGTTGCCGGCGCTCGTGAGCCGGTGGGCCGAGAACGAACTCTCCTCCGGCTCGACGATCAGGGTGGGCCGGATGCCGAGCCGGCGGGCGGCGAGCCAGATCGCCTCGGCGATGGGGAGGCCGGTCGACCAGGCCTCGATGACCACGCTGGAGCCGCGTCGGAGTCCGAGCGAGCGTCGCAGCGCTAGGGGCGCGATCCGCCGCGCGACCCGCGCGGCCCAGTCCTCCGCCACCGGCGGCCTCCCGAGGCCGGTGAGGAAGGCATGGGGGTTAAGAGTATGGCCAACGCCGCGGGCAGCGCGAGGCGGGCCGGGCCGGCGGCCTCAGCGCGGCGGTGACGCGCTTGCATCGCGGCTCGAGCCTCCGCGCTCCGGGCACGGCGGGGCCGGCGGCGGAAGGGGTTGGCGCTCGTCCGAACCGGGGCGGGGCGGGCCCGATCCGGGCGAGCGGTCTGGTCCGGGAGAAGGTCCAAGAGACTCAACGGCCGGCCAGACCGCCGGCCGCCGCTCGCGCGGGGCCGACGGCGGCCGGAACCGCCTGGCTGGGACACATCGGCGAATCCGGCGGCTGGCAGCTGTGGGCGCTGCTGCTCGAGCTCTGGTAGGTGTTGGTGCTCAGCGCGTTGAGCACCACGAAGCACGCTACGACGGCGACCACGATGACCGCGAGCAGGACGACGATGCCCCAGATCGATCCTGCTCGCCGTCGCGGTAGTTCCGTCGGTCGATGAATCTCCCCCGACTCTGACTGTTCGCTCATGTTCTCGACGCCTCCGTTAGGACGGCGAAGGAAGGAGGCCCCGAAGCGTTGATACGGACTGTTCGCGACGGGCCTCGAAGGGCCGATAAACTCTAGCGAAACGGCGCGGCGGAACCGGGTCCATCGGCGGGGACCGGTGTTTCCGCGAAGGCCCGCTCCACGGCCCGGTCGAACGGCTCCGGCAGATAGGCCGGGCCCCGGGCGAGCGAGCGCTGCGCCGCGGTGGCGAGCGAGGCGGGCTCGCCCAGAGCGAGGAGGGCCCGCTGCCACTCGTCGGGCCGGTCGGGATCGAGGAGGATGGCAGCATCGCCGGCGACCTCCTCCGTGGTGGAGATCCGGCTCGCGAGGATCGGCAGGCCGTAGGCCATCGCCTCGATCAGCGGCCGGCCGAAGCCCTCGTAGCGACTAGGAAAGACAACGACGTCGTGCGCGTCGTATACGGCTCCGACCGACTCCACTTCCGAGATCACGCGAACACCGGTCAGCCGCTGCGCGGCGATGCGTCGAAGGCTCGCGGGCCGCAGTCGGGAGAGCAGCGTGAACGAGAAGCGCGGACGGGTGGCGCGGGCGAGCCGGGCCGCGAGCTCGAGCACGAGGCCGAGGTTCTTGTACGGCCGATCGGTGCCGACGTACAGGACGCGGATCTCCTCTTCCTCCGCGATCCGAGCGGCCGAACGTCCGGGATGTTCGGGATGCAGGCCCAACCCGTGGGTCTCGGGCACGACCCGCACGCGTTCGGGATCGAGCCCGAGTCGCGCGAGCTGCTCGGCGACCACCCTCGTCGAGACCAGCAGCCGCCAGGCGCCGTGCAGCCGGGCCACCGCGTGACGGTACATGAGCCGGGTCGCGTAGCGGTCGGAGAACGGGCTGAGGGGCCGCAGGTCGTGGACGTAAACGGCGACGCGCGCGCCGGCCGGAGCGATCCGGGTCAGCGTCGGGTCGGCGAGGAGCACGTAGTCCGCCCGCAGGTCCGCCAGCGCCCGGGGGAACGTCCAGAGCCGGTTGACGCCCATGTCGAGCGTCCGCCACGGGACGCCGAGGCCGGCCACCCGCACGCCCCCCGGCGGCACGCGCGGCTCGGCCCCGTGGTCCAGGCACTGGTACCAGCGGACCGCGAACCCGCGGTGGGCGAGCGCGTCGGCGAACGGCTCGACCGACTGCGTGATCCCGTCGGTACGGTCCGAGGCATTCACGATCGCGAGCGACGGCATGCTCGCCGATACTCTCGGCATCCCCTCCTAAAGTCTCGTCGGCGCTCGAGCGAGCGCGATCCTTACCGAACGGTGGGGGAATCCCGGGCTAGGAGGCGGCGGGCGAGTAGGCAAGCTCGACGTAGTTGAGGTCCACGAAGCCGTTCACGTCCGCCGCCGTATTGCCGCCGCTGTACTCGATGTACCCCCGGAACTCGGCGCCCGAGACCGGCACCGGCACGTCGATCGTCACCGACACGAGGGTCCACGCGCTCGTTGACAGCGTGGTGGCGTTCAGGTTGAACGAGTACCAGGGTCCGGTGTCGCCGTAGTAGCCGCCGTTCAGCAGCACGATCGCGGCCCTCGCCGACTTGTCGGTCGCGACCCCCCCCCTGAGCGACATCGTCACGTTGTAGCGGCCCGGCAGCAGCGAGACGTACGGCCCGAACCACACCGAGTGGCCGTTGCCCGAGAGGTTCGACGCGGGGTCGCTCTCGATCTCGGAACCGCAGGCGGTCCCGCTCGCCGCGACCAGCCGGCCCGAGGCGCCGAGTGCGAACGCCGACGGGCAGAGCATCTGGGTCGTGGGGAAGGGGACCGCCTGGTAGACCTGCGCCGGACCGGCGTAGCCGGTCTCGAGGAGGTAGACGGTGTCCGGATACGCCGGGGCGTAGACCATCGCCCGGATCCCGTAGACCGAGCCGTTGAACGCGACGTTCTTCAGCCAGGTCGGGACCGGGGTCCACTCGCTCGTGCTCAGGAGAACGTACGGCGGCAGGTGCGACGCGCTGAACGGCAGATAGGGCAGCCCGTGCGGACTACCGGGGAGCAGCGAGTAGGCGTTGACGTCGTTCGCGACGAACGGGAACAGGTTGTCGGAGGCGAGCACGATGGCGTTGGGCGGCAGGGCGGACAGCACGTCGTCCATGTACGCGTACGCGGGGTTGCTGTCGAAGGAAAAGCGGTAGCCGGGGTACACGGTCGCGTTGAAGTTCACCGGGCTGAACGGCGACATGGCGAGGTTCGCGACGACCACGACCAGCAGCACGGCGGCGACGACCGAGCCGGAGCGCGCCCGAGCGCCGGTGAGCCCCCGGATCCTCGCGGGCCGCGCCGCGCTCGCCACGCGCGTCTCGAAGCGGCTCGCTTCGTGGTAGGCAACGTGCTCCTCCGGGAGGCGGAAGGAGTAGCTGCGGCGCCAGACGGCACGCGACCATCCGGCGGGGCGATCCCGCGACATCGCGACGAGCAGGAGCACCGCGACCAGCACCGCCGCCGCGATCAGGAGGAGATCCTCGCCGGTCGGGGTCGGTCGCAACAGGTCGGTCGAGAAGAACACGGCAAGGACGAGGAACGGGAGCGCCGCCACGAGCCACTCGAGCGGCCGTACCGCGGTCGCCTCGGTGGAGCTCGCGCCGCGGTGCACCGCGGCGAGCGCTTCCACGAACGCGATCGACACGCACGCGAGCGCGACGAACGCGTACTGGTTACCGAACGCCGAGGAGTACCTCGGATCGACGAAGACGCTCGCGTAGAACCACGGCACGCTCAACAGGAGGGCGCGCTGCCGGGCGAGGAGCGGGAGGAAACCGAAGGCCGCGAACACCAGGAACCAGTAGGTCAGCGACGGGAGGATCGTGGCGGAGGTCGCGGTGATGCCGAAGAGCTGCCGGATCCCGAGCGAGACCTGGGCCCCGAGGCTGCTGGACGAGGTGCCGACGACGCCGGGGATGAGGTCGTGCTGGAGGACCCGCAGCGCGACGTAGCTCGCGATCGCGAAGAGAAGGAGGCCAAGGAGGGGTGCCGCTCGGCGCAGGTACGCACGGAACCGCGACGCGACGGCACGGAGGGACGCTCCGGGCTCCGCGACGAACCGGCGGAACGGCTCGTAGGCGAAGGCGAGGACCAGTCCGACGAGCAGGAACGGGAACACCTCGAGCGTCAGCACGCCGAGTGTTGCCGGGACGAGCGCGGCGAGGTATCGCCGTTCGCTCCAGAGATAGTAGGTCCACGCGAACTCCGCAGGCAGCAGCGACTCCCAGTGAAAGTCGTAGAGGACCGCGGAGGCGACGGTGAAGGTGACCAGGTAGACGGCGAGCGCCGGGACCAGCCAGCCGCCCGGCAGTCCCGCGCGCCGACCGATCAGGTACAGCGGGACGGCGGAGACGGCGACCGCGCCCGCCTGCAGCGCGAACAGAAAGTCGGGGCCCGGCGCCAGGGCGTAGACGTACGCGAGCGGGATCGCCACGTACGTCGAGTGAAGCGAGAGGAACGATTTGAGGCCCGACGTTTCGAAGTCCCCGGCCTCGTAGAGCAGGTAGCCGTGGGAGGTCGACCAGAGCGACTGCATGCCGATGCCGAGGTCCCAGTTGGTGCCGTAGAAACCCTGGAACCGCCACCAGCTGGCGACGAAGTATCCGACCGCGGCCGCGACGACGACGGCCGTGAGTCCGACCGCGGCCCAGCGACCCGAGCGACGGGAGGCCGTTCCCGGGCTCGCGGGGGCCGCAGCGGTGTCCGCGGACGGGGAACGGTCGGGAGAAGGATCCACCTTCCGTGCCCGAGGCGTTCCGAGGCCGTCCTCCGACCATGGGGGGCGTTCCGACGCGGCGTTCGAGGCGGTCACCGGGCTCACCTCAGGCTCCCGGCGGACCGTCGAGGCGAGCGCCGGTCGGCCCCGTCCGTTCGAAGGCGATCGAGAAGCCGCTCGCCCCGGTCGCGCCGCGTGATGGCCGTCACCTAGTCGCGCCTCCGCCGGAACCGGACGCGGCGGCGGGGAGCCCGTTCGGCCGGCGCTGTTCCGTCCTTCGGCTCTTCGCCCGGCTCCGGCGGCGATCGGTTCGTCGCGATCGACGTGAGCAACTTCTCCCAGTTCGACCAGGCACGGTCGAGGCTGAAGTCCCGAGCGCGCGCCAGGCAGGCGCGCGAGACGCTCAGCGGATAGCCGTCGCGGTATAGCTGGGCCGCACGATCCACGAGCTCGGCCGCCGAGTCGACGGTCCAGCCCGTCTTCTCGTGCAGCACCGACTCGCCCGGTCCCTGCGCGCCGTAGGTGAGCACCGGCGTGCCGCAGGCCATCGACTCGACCGGCACGAGCCCGAACGACTCCTCGGTGAACGGGAACGCCGTTACGAGGGCGTTGGAGTAGAGGTCGCGCAACTCCTCCCGGGAGACATGGCCCATCACCCGGACGTTCTCCGCGGAGCGGCCGCGCGTGAGGCTGCTGACCCAGCCGGCGCTCTTCGACCCGAAGAGGCGGACGGGGAGACCCGTGTCGAGCAGCATCCGCATCGCGGTCGCGTCCGTCTCCTTGCCGAGGTAGCCGAGGATGTAGTCGCGGCTGGGCGAGCGGGTCGAGGGCTGGAACTCCGGAGCGTAGTAGATCGGGAACACCCCATCGACCCGCACGCCACGCTGGCCGAACCAGCGCGCGACGTGGCCGGTGCTCGTGTAGAGCCGGTCGGAGAGCGCGCTCATCTTGACCAGGTGCCGCCAGTCCATGCGGTCGACGACCGGCCCGACCGCGTTCAGCGCAAGCCACATCGGCACGTCGAGCCCGCCGGAGCGCATCGCCTCGAGCCCCGGCCCGAGCGGACGGGACTGCACGAACCAGCAGTCGGAGGCGAAGGCCGAGGTCATCGAGAAGTTGATGCGGATCGAGTCGCCGGGCCCGATCGCCCGCTCGAGCGACTTCTGGTTCCATCCGAAGACCGAGTCGCGGGTCCACGACCAGATGTACGTCGGGACCTCCCCGCCCGTGCGGCGAAGCCAGCGCGGGAATCGCGCCGACCCCCGGATCGCGCGGATCCCCTTCTGTTCAAGGGCGGACGCGACCTCGTCGGAGATCCAGGGGGCCGCCAGCGCGGTGTCCCAGCGACCGCGCAGTCGGGCGAGCAGCGGCGCGACGACCTGGTACTGGACGAAGTCCGGGTGCGCCAGCGGTTCCGTGACAAACGTGACCGACTCCATGCGGGCCTTTCGCCTCCTCCGAGTGCCTGCGATCTCCCCCGGGGACTCGTCCTCACAGCGGACGAGCGGATCTCCCGGGGACCCGTTCGGACTCGTGCTACGGAAGCGCCCCGTTCGGCATGCGCCAAAACAAGGCGGGGCAAGGCCCTAAAACCTATCGACGGCGCCCGTGCCGGTCCGACCGGGTGGACCTCAAATACGGCTCGGGCGCGATGGGCGTCGAAGGGTCTAAGGCACGGGCGCGCCCACTAGCGGGCGGAGAGGCGAGCGGGCCGCGTGACGCCCGGCCCGGCGCGAGCCCATGCCGTCCAGCACAACGTCCAGCGGGCCGCCGCTTCCGGCGACCGTGATCGTCACGGCCCACGACCGGCGCGCCTACCTGCGCGAGGCCATCGACAGCGTGCTCGCCCAGGACATCGATCGCTCGCGCTTCGAGCTGGTCGTCGTGAAGAACTTCGACGATCCCGAGGTCGACGCGCGGCTCGATGGGGCGGGCGCGCGCCGACTCCGCTGCGCCGAGGCCCCCGTGAGCCGCAAGGTGCTGGAGGGATTGCGGGTGAGCCGTGGCCGGGTCGTTTTCCTCCTCGACGACGACGACCGCTTCGAACCCGACAAGCTCCGCGTCGTCCTAGAGGAGTTCGCGGCCGACCCTCGCCTGGGGTTCGTCCATCACCAGGTGCGCTACATCGGCCCCGACAACCGGCCACTCCCCGGGAGCGGCGGCCGGTTCCTAGGCCGTCGGCCGGGGCGTGCCCGCCGGATCCTGCTCGCCGAGCGCGACAAATCCCTCGGTCTTGCGCGGCTCGCCTACAGCTACCCCGACTTCAACTGCAGCTCGCTCGCGATCCGACGGGACATCGCGCTCGGGGCGGCGCCCTACCTGGCGCGGGTGGACGGGGGCGTGGACACGTTCTTCTTCTTCGCCGCGCTGATCGCTCCCTGTTCGCTGCTGCTCGACGAACGCCCTCTGGCGCGCTACCGCCTCCACGAGGACAACGCGTCGCTTGCTTCGGGCCCGGATCCCGACGCCCGACGCCGCCGCCTGCTGGAGGCCGCCCTCCGTCAGGACCGGGTCAACCGCGTGACCCTAGAGATGGTGGCGCGCTCGGGACGCTCCGCGCTCCTGCGGGAGATCGAGGCCCGCAGCCTGATCGACCGGCTGTCCATACTCTTCCGCGACCGGTCCGGCGGCCGGGTCGAAGCGCTCCGCTCGCTGCTGAACGGGATCGAGCTCCGCGACACGTTCGCCGTCCGCGAGAACGTTCCCAGCATGGCCGGCGCCGCGCTCTTCGTGCTGACACCCCGACTGGCCCGCTCGGCCTACGAGCGGCAAAGCGCGGTCCGGTGAGCCGACCCCACGGCCCCGGAGCGAAATTTAATATATATATTAACAAGCTAGATGGGCGGGCATGAAGGTCGAGGCGAGCCTGCTCCGCGAGACCGGCGAGCGCCCCCTGCCCGCTTCGATGCGGGTCCCGGTACGCCGGGGGCGGGGCCGCCCGAGGGCCGAGTACCGAGCGCGCGTGCGCTCCGCCGCCGACGTCGACGTCCTACGGCGCCATCGGGTTCCGGCACTCCTGGTGACGCCGGAATGGGTGAGCGAGAGCGGCTACCCGGTGCGCTTTCGGCCCTGGCTGGCCCTCCCCGAAGCGATCGCGGACAAGGTCTCCTCCGACTTTCGCGTGTTGCCGGTCAAGGACGGCGATGGGCTGCGCGAGCCGGGCCTCGTCGAGCTCATCGCCCTCCTCCTGCGGTTCGACCCGCTCGCCGCGCGGGTCGTCGCCCGGAAGAACCGTCGGACGATCGATCCCCACGAGCTCTACCGCCGCGTCCGCAACGAAGGGCTCGAGCGGGCGGCGACGAAGGTCCGGCTGCAGGAGTTCGCCCCCGGCCTGCCGACGGTGGGCCGCCCGCTGCCGCGGGAAGAGCTGCGCTGGCTCGAGCGGAACAATCCGAGCCTGGGCGAGGCCGCGTGACCGACCCGGAGGTGGCCGCGGTCGACACGATCCTCCGACGCCTGGGCATCCCGTACGTCGTGGTGGGGGGTCAGGCGATCGCACGTCGTGCGGCCACGGTCACGCGCGACGTCGACGTGATGGTCGCGACGCGCGACTACGCGACGACGGTCGGACGGCTGCGCGCCGAGTCCCGCCTCGCGTTCGACTGGGACGACGGCAACCTCTGCCGCTTTCGCCTCCTCGACCTCGGCGGCGTTCCGCTGGATGTGATCAACTCGGCGATCTTCGCCGGCCGCCGGGCCCCGGCCGAGTTCTTCGACTACCTGCAGCACGACGGGTCCGCGCCGGCCGATGGGATCGCCTACGGCACGCCCGAGGTCGTCTGGTATACCCGACTCTTGACCAAGCGCTGGCGGTCGTACGCGGAGAAGATTGTGACGAACGTGATCGACGGCGTGCCCCCCGATCGGCTCGACGCGGTGGAGCGGATCGCCCGTCGCTTCGGCACCGACGCCCTCCTCGCGGAGCGGGTCGCCCACGTGCGGGAGGAACTCGCCCGTCCCGACGTGGCCGCCCTGGTCCGGCGCGGATAGCGCGGCGACGTTGCGCCGGCGACGGACCAGTGGCGACTACGAAGTACGGGGCGGAGTTACGGAGAGCGGCCTCAAGTAGCCGAGCGCACCCTATCGTACATAGGCGGGATGCGTCCGGCCAGCCAGTTCCCCCGCACTCGGGGGCGAGCGCCAGCGGGTAGGCGAGCCGACGGCGCCGCCGGGAACTACGAGTAGCGGGTCCCGATGCACGATTCCGTTGCGACGTTCTACGGCGGCTACGACCAGCTGGGGCTGGGGCGACTGCCCCGCCTCCGCGTGCCCCGCGTCGCGCTCGCCGTGGGCGTGGCGGTGGTCGTGCTGGTCGTGTTGATCGCGGCGGACGTGGGCGCGATCGACGGACGCACGGCCAGCGTCGAGGTCAGCTCGGTGAGCTGGTACGCCGACACCGAGCTCCTGACGACCGAGCCGGGGTTCTCGACCCACGGCTCCTCGGCGGTCGCCCTGAGCCTGTCCTGCGATCTGATCTGCTACCGGTTCGACGGCGTCTCGGTGAGCGCCCCGTTCTCTCTCGTCAGCTCCTCGATCACCGAGCAGCCGATCCAGTACGTGAACGTGACCGTCCGCGCTCCCGCGAGCGCGTTCTCCGGGCCGCTCGCGATCACGCTCAGCGTGGGGTAGGGCGCCTCCGGGGGCTACCGACCGGCCCGGCGTGCCGGCGCGACGGGTCCGGTGCCGCTCATCCCGGTCCAGGCCTCGCGCAGCGCGTCGCGCCGCGGCTTGTAGACGCGCTCGTAGAACCCCGGTCCCGAGCGCAGCGTCGACTCGTCGGACTGACCGATGATCGACCGCGCCTCCGACCAGGCCCGGGTGAAATGCGATCGTTCGCCGAACCGGGCGATGATCTGGCGCTCGAACTCCTTCTCAGTCTGGGTCTCCTCTCCGATCGTGAAGTACAGCTTGGCCGTCCGCGTGTCGCGAAAGGCGAGGTCGTCGCCGAGCGAGTACGGCGCGCGTTCCGGGTGCTCGCGCTCGGCGCCCCCGACGCTCGGTTCTCCCGGCGCGCTCGCGCCGCCGTGCCGGAAGCCCTGCTTGGCGGCCGCGTAGAAGATCGCCCGGTTGAGGCCCCAGGAGTAGGCCGAGTCACGGGGAAGACCGAGCCGCTCGGCGCGGGCGGCCTGGAGGATCGCCATGACGATGAAACGGGAGATCCCGCGGCGGACGGGCGCCGGCATCGGCTCCGAGTCCCCCGCCGGTCCGGCGACCTAGATGTCGGTGTCCGGCGGTACGCGAGACGGGTGCTCGCCCGCCGAGAAAGCGGCGAGCGCTTCGCGTCGCTTGGCGTCTCGGACCGACGGCCGGATCCGCACCGGCATCGAGAGCGACCAGCGGTGGCCGAACGGGTCGACCAGGTGCCCGTAGCGCTCGCCCCAGTACTGGTCCTCGAGCGGCATCGTGACCTTCGCGCCGGCCGCCACGGCCCGGTTCCAGAGGGCCTCCACGTTCGTCGAGTAGATGTGCAGGATCACGGTCGTGGTTCCGACCGTCGACGGGGCCGCCCGCTCCGAACCCTCGAAGACGTCCGAGAGCATCACGATCGAATCGCCGATCCGCAGGCGCCCGTGGATCAGCTTGCCGCCCGGGGTCGTCTGCCGGAACAGCTCCTTGGCGCCGAACGCTCGGCGGTAGAACTCGAGCGCGGCGATGCCGTTCACGACGGCAAGCGACGGAGTGACCGTGTGGAATCCGCGGGGGATCCGCGTCTTCGCGGGCTTCGGAGTGCGTCGGCGCGCGCGCGAACGGGAGGTGGGCGTCATGGAAGCTGCCGGGCGAGCATCGAGCGCGCGTACATAAGCCGCCGCGGGGCGGGCGCCTCGGACGAGCCTCCGTCCGCCCCGGCGCCGGTGCCCGGGGACGGTGGAACTCGTCCGGATACCGCGCGCCGCACGCGTTCTGAGGCGCCGTCTCGAGGGGAGGAGCCCGGGGCGGTCCCCCTGAATTCGCCAGCGTGAAGTAGGGCTCGGGGGTCCGAGCCGAGCATGCGGCGACGCGCGCTGTCGGCGTTCGTGGTGACGGCACTGTTCCTGATCAGCACCTTGACGGTGGTCGGGGTCGTGGCGGTCGGGACCTCGAGCCACACGGCATCCCCTCCCGCAGGCGGCGAGGCGGTGCCCGCCTCCGGCGGGGCGCCCGCGAGCCGGAGCCCTGGCGAGACAAGCCCCGCGGGTGATCCGCCGTCCTTCTGCGCTTCGCTGACGAGCATCGACAACGATCCCGGCTACGCGGCGTTCGTGCACCGCGTCCACTCGCCCGCGCTGGGGGCGCGCGCCGCCGGGGTCCCGGCCGCCGATCTGCCCCTTCCCTACGCCGGAGCGTTCGCGGACCAGGACGTGAACGGCGTGGTGACACCTGGGAGCGAGCTGACCCAGGAGTGCGAGCGCGGGCAGCCCACGACCTCGCAGACCGCGCCGACCGGCGTGGCGTACGACGGGCAGACCGACACCTCGGGCGTCCGGGACGTGACGCTCGAATCGAACAGCGTGGCCGGCGTACTCACGGTCAACTCCCCGACTTCCAACTTCTATCCGGGTAGCGGGACCCCGACGGTCTGGGGGGCCCAGGAGAACGTCGTGCTACCGAACGTGACCCTCCTCGGTCAACAATGCCCCAGCGAGCCCTGCGCCGCGAACGGCAGCGGGAACTACGCCTTCTGGGTGCAGAACGTCGTCTCCTACGATTCGAACAGCCAGTCGCTCTCGTTCGTCGACGACACCTGGAACTTCACGAGCTACACGTCCGAGATGCTCAACTCCTCTCTGGTGGACTGGTCGCCCAACGGCGGCAACTACACCGGCACCTGGGTCGCCTTCTCCCAGACCTACCACGTCCCGACGCCGTTCACGGTGACCGTCTACACCAACACCTCCGTGGACGCGGCGGACGACCAGGTTCTCTGGTACAACTACAGCGTGCGGACCCCGAGCGCGTTCATCGGGAACGGCAACTACGACTACCTCGTGTTCGATTCCCAGCCGGCCGGCGGTCCGCACCTCACGCTCCGGCCACCGGACTTCGAAGCGAGCGCGGTCAGCTACCACGTCGTCAACGATGGGTACGAGTTCGACGCGCTCATCGGCGCGGACGACGGGGCGAACCAGCTGATCTTCGCGGCCAATGCGACGATGAAGCTCGAGTACTGCGTCGCGAAGCCGGATTGCTCTCCGACGCACTTCGCCTACGCCAACGTGCCGGCGGCGGTCAACTACGGGAGCCAGACCGGCGAGGAGGCGATCGGGGTCGCCGTCAACTACGTCGGCACGACGGCTTACCTGTCGGCTGGGCCGCTGATCCTGCACGGACTGTGGAACTTCACCGGGGCTCCCGGCGTCGTCCCGGGGAACACCAAGGTGACGAACGCGGTCCAGGTCTCGGGCGATCCCGAGGGTCCGCTCGCCAGCCAACCGTACGTCTTCGTGTTCCTCGAAAACCACGCCGACGCGTACCAGGGCTACCAGTGGGCGCCGGACACGAGTGCCTGGTTCCTGGCCCCCGGCACCTACCGCTACGAGGTCATGCTCGCGGACTACGCGATCCGGACCGGGACGCTGCACGTGGGCACGACGCCGACGACCCTGTCGGCGACATTGCCGTACGATCCGGCTCTCGGTGTGTACACTCCGCTCTGGGCGTTCGGCAACGGCCAGCTCTCCGGCATCTCGTTCTCGGGGACCGGTTCGCTCCACGACCAGTTCCAGCTGTTCAACAATCCGACGACCGGCGCCGACGGGATCGCCACCGACAACCTGAGCGCGTTCTTCTTCAGCGCCAACGACTACCTCTACCCATCGTTCCCGGGCGTGCTCCTGGACGCCACCAGCGCCTATGGCACGCTAGACTCGATGCCCTCCTTCTGCGTCGGGTCCTCGGACGGCTTCGACTTCTACCTCGGTCTCGAGTTCTTCGACACGTCCCACGTCACCCTCCTGAACGACCCCAACCTCGAGGGCTGGCCCGCCTGGAGCGAGATCGCGTTCTACTACGACGTGCCGGCCTCGCAGAACCCCGCGCCCCAGGCGGAGGTGTTCGTGTGGAACTCCTCGAGCGATCTGATCGACGGGAACGACTTCGTGGGCACGAACTCCTTCGGCACGCCGCCGGATGGGCTCGTGCTGTACGGAGGATCGGACAACGTCGTGTGGGGCAACACGTTCACGGACGCCCCGGGCACCACTCCCAGCACGGCGGGGGGGTTCGCCGGGATCGGACTGGGCGAGTCGGGCGACCTGATCTACAACAACAACTTCAGCGTGGACAACCCGGTCGTCTACCTTCCGTACAACTGGCCGAACGTCGCCGATTGCCTGCCGCAGTCGCTCGGCGCCTGCACCGACAACGCGAACGACAACGGCTGGTACTTCAACGTGGCCGCGAACGTCGTCGGGAGCACGTGGAACGTCCCGCTGCAGTCGTCGTCGGTCGCGGTCCACACGGTCGACGGCTATCGGCTCGCGGGCAACGTCCTGGGTCCCGCGGTGACGACGCAGGGCGGCAACTACTACTGGAACTACGGGACGAGCCCGAACAACTATTCGACCCGCCCGTACGTGTCGCGGTTCTACTACAGCATGTGGTCGGAGATCTTCCCGCTCGGTTGCGGCTCCATCGAGGCGCCCGGCGCGCCGTGCGGAACGCCGCCGCCGATCGTCGGCGCCTACGAGAACGGCATCACGGCGGGGGGCGACGACGCGCCGTACGGGCCCACGCTGATCTTCCGGGAGACCGGACTGTCGCTCGGGACCGAATGGTTCGTCACGATCAACGGTACGCGCTACGCCTCGACCCAGAGCACGCTCGCCGTCCCCGAGCCGTACGGGCTCTACGGGTGGTTCGCGATGGCCTACGGCTGGCACGCGATGCCGTTCTTCGGCACCGCGTTCGCGAGCGGCGCGTCGGTGATCTCGCTGTCGTTCGAGCGATCCGGGGGCACCGGGCCGTTCCCGCCCGTGCCGAGCACCACCTCGTACCCGATGCTGGCGCGGCGCGGGGACGAGCGGCGCTAGCGGGGCGAGCGGCGCGCGGCCGCCGCCGCGCGAGTTCGCGAGGCCGCCCCGGTGGGTGCGGCGGCCACGCCCGCGCCGCGACGGCCCAGGGCGAGGTCAGCCGCGAAGGAACTCGCTGGCGCCCTGGAGGAGGAAACGGAGGTCGGCCGCCAGCGAGATGAAGCGGAAGCCGAGCTCGATCGCCGCCCGACGCTCCTCGGAGGAGACCACGAGCGTGCCGGGAACCTTGCCCGCGCTGCGGCAGGCCGCCACCACCCGGGCCATCGCTTCTCGCACCCGGGGGTGGGTTCGCTCGTCGAGCAGCCCGAGACTGAGGGTCAGGTCCTGAGGTCCGACGAAGAGGAGGTCGAGGCCCGGGACGCGCGCGATCTCCTCGACATTCTCGAGCCCCTCGCGCGTCTCGATCTGGACGCCGACGAGCGTCTCGGCGTTCGCGCGGCGCAGGTAGGCGCCCAGCTCCTGCCCGTAGCGGGAGGCAGCGGCCGCGGCGGCACCTCGGGAGCCGTCCGGTGGGTACTTCGCGTACTCGACGGCGCGGCGGGCCTGCTCGACCGTACCTACGAGCGGCACGAGGATCCCGCGCGCCCCCGCGTCCAGTGCCTGCTTGATCCAGTACGGGTCCAGATTGCCGACCCGCACGAGCGGGCTCGGGCCCGGTTCCCGCAGGAGCGCGACCATCGCGGCGAGCGTCTCGGGGTTCAGTTGGGCGTGCTCGGTGTCGATCACGAACCAATCGAAGCCGAGCCCGCGCAGCGCATCGACGACCACGACCGAGGAGGACGAGATCCAGGTGCCGAACGACGGGTGGCCCGACGCGGCGAGACGCTCCTTCCAGGAGTTCGGCATCGCTCGAGCCCACCGCCGTCGGGCTCCGGCGATGCCCTGCGTGGCTTCTAACCTAGTGCCTGGGCGGCGGCGCGAGCGCTCGCGGTCCGGGTGACGCCCGTTCAGTCGGTCCGGTTCGAGATGAGGAACTCGTTGCCGTCCGGGTCGGCGAACGCCGCTCGCACGAAGCTGCCGACCACCGAGTCGAACGATTGCGGCTCCATCGTGACGGTTCCACCCCGCCGGGCGATCTCCCGGCAGGTGGCCGCGGGATCCGGCGAGCGGAACACGACGCCCGAGACGGTGCCCGGCTCCCGACCGCCCTCGCTCGGGCCCTGGACGTGCATCGTGAGTAGCGTGGTCGTCCCCGGAATGCCGAACACGAGGCGGCCGGCCTTCGCATCGACGAGCATCTCCGGGAGCCCCAGCACGTCCCGGTAGAACGGCCGCGCCCGCTCGGGGTCTCGAATGTGTACGGTCACCGCGTGGAGGCCGGAGATCACCGCGTCCATGGCGGGGCACCGGGCGCCGGCGCGTTAAGATTGCGGCGGCCGACCGCCGGAAGGATCTCGGCCCGCGCAGCCCTTAACTGAGCGCACGCCCGTGACCTACGACGTGTCCGCGGGCCCGCGGCGCCTCGCCGCGATCATGTTCACGGACCTCGTCGGGTTCACCCGTCTCGCGCAGCACGACGAGGAGCTCGCACTGCGCCTGCGCGCCGAGCATCAGGCGCTCGTCCACCCGATCATCGCCGCCCACGGCGGCCGTGAGGTGAAGTCGATGGGCGACGGGCTCCTGGTGGAGTTCCCCAGCGCGGTGGAGTCGGTCCGCTGCGCGGTCGCGCTCCAGGGGGCGCTCGCGCACCGCAACGCAGAGACGACCGGGGATCCCCCGCTCGAGATGCGGGTCGGCATCCATCTCGGCGATGTGATCGGCGAGGGCGACGATATCCTCGGGGACGCCGTGAACATCGCCTCGCGCATCGAGCCCCTGGCCGAGCCGGGCGGGATCTGCGTCACCGGCCCGGTCGTCGACCAGGTCCGCAACAAGGTCCCCCTGCCGCTCGAGAAGCTCGGCCCCCAACCCCTGCGACACGTCGACCAGCCGGTCGACGTCTACCGCGTGGTGCTCTCGGTCGGGACGGCGGCGCGCCGCGCGACGGACCCCGAGGTGGCGGAGAACGTCCGGCTCGTCGTGCTGCCGTTCGCGAGCATGAGCCCGGACGAGCGCGACGGGTACCTCGCGGACGGCCTTACGGACGAGCTGATCACGCAGACGGCCAAGATCCCGAGCGTGCGCGTCATCCCGCGGACGAGCGTGCTGCGCTACAAGGGATCGACGAAGTCGCTGCGGGAGGTGGCGCAGGACCTCGGCGTGCGCCTCGCTCTCGAGGGCAGCGTCCGCAAATCCGGCGACCGCCTGCGCATCACGGTGACCCTGGTCGATCCGCGTTCGGAGGACCAGCTCTGGTCGTCGCGCTACGATCGACCGCTCGGCGACATCTTCGCGATCCAGGACGACATCGCGGGCCAGGTCGCCGCCTCCGTCTCGCGGCACGTGGCGCAGCGGGTCGGGGCGCCGAAGATCGAGTTCCGCCGGGGCGCTCCCGACACCCGCGACATGGAGGCCTACGCGCTGTTCTTGCACGGCCGGAAGCTCATGACCGAGCGGCGATCCGAAGAGTCGATCCGCCAGAGCCGGGCCTACTTCGAACAGGCGGTCGCCCGGGACCCCCATTTCGCCCGCGCGCACGTGGGCATCGGCGAGGCGGCGCTCTACCTCGGCGGCGAGGGCGCGGAGGCGTGGAGCGAGGCGATCGCGACGGCGCAGCGCGAGACCACCCGGGCGCTCGAGCTCGACGACCAGATCGCGGAAGCCCACTCGGTGATGTCGTCGATCCTCCTGACGACCGAGGATTTCGCCGGATCCGAGCGCGAGGCCCGCCGCGCCATGACCCTGAATCCGAGCCTCTCGGAGCCGTACCGCTGGCTCGCCCAGATCGCGGCGGGTCGCGGCGAGCTCGACGAGGCGGTCCGCCTCTTGGAGACGGCGCTCGAGATCGACCCGCTTGACGTCAACGTGATCGTGTTCCTCGGGCGGCTGTACTTCTATTCGGGCCGCGAGCGCGAGGCGGTCGCGCACTGGGACCGGTTCGAGCCGCTGGTCCCGTTCCGGATCAACGCCCACCGCACCGAGTACTACGTCGTGCACGACCAGCTCGACCGGGCGGAACGGACGCTGCACGAGATGGAGCGCCTGCGGCCCTCGAGCATCTGGAACGTGATGTGGGGCGGCATCCTCGCGGCGAAGCGGGGCGATGCGGCGCAGGCCCAGCGCGCGATCCGGGCCCTCGAGGAGCGGCCCGACGTCCGGGAGGTCACGGTCTGGGCCGCCGGATTCGTCCGGTACGCCCTCGGGGACATCGACGGCTTCCTCGACGCGATGGAATGGAGTCGGCGGGAAGGGACCGAGCCCGTGGTCGAGCTGATGCACTCACCGCTGTTCAAGGACGTGCGCCGCCACCCGCGCATGATCAAGTTCCTCCAGGAGCGGGCGGCGTCCCAAGTCACCTCGAGCGGGCGTAGCCACTGACGCGACCGGCTCCGGAGGCCGGAACGCGCGCCGAAGCCGCGCGGCGGTCCGAGGGCCGGGGGCGCGCCGACAATCGGCTTTTTCTCCCCCGGTGTCTACCCTGCATCCGTGGCGCGTCCCGTTGCAGCCGGAGTCCTGACAATCGTCGGAGCAATCTTCATCCTCATCGCCGGAGCGGCCCTCGCCGCGATCGGTGCGTTCTTCCTGTCGTTCATCGGCGTCTTCGCCAGCCTGCTCTTCGTCGGGCTCATCGTCGGCCTCATCACGCTGATCCTGGGCATCATGATGCTCGTCAACCCTGGGGGCCACGTGATCTGGGGCGTGCTCGCGATCGTGTTCGCGATCGTGAGCATCCCCTTCGCGCTCGGCGGCTTCTTCATCGGCTTCATCCTGGCGCTCGTCGGCGGCATCCTGGCCATCGTCTGGAAGCCCCCGATGGCGCCGCCGGTCTACATGGGCCAGGCGCAGCCGCCCGCGCCGATGCCACCGCCTCCTACCGGCTGACGCGTTTCGCACCGCCGGGGCGGGGCTTCGACTCCGCCCGCCGGACTGGGTCGGACCGAGGGGTCCGACGGGGCCGATCTGGGAAGAATCTCGGAAGACGCCTATGAGGCACCGCGCGCCTCCGACGGCGCGGGGGTCGGCGATCGGTGCGAGTTCCGGCCGCCGGCCCGCCGAGACCATGGTGCGCGCGACCCCCGAACGCTCCGGCGCCCTCCGCGCGTCGGCGAAGCCTAAAGCGCGGGGGTCGATGGCCACGTCCGACGTGGACAGCTACGCGCGCGTGCTGTGGTGGTTGCTCGCGAGCAGCGCGGGCGCCACGACGCGGGCGAGGGTGTTGATGGCGATCCGTCGGGAGCCGAAGAACGCGCAGCAGCTCGCGAACGAGCTGGGCGTCGACTACACCACCGTCCGACACCACCTGCGCGTGCTCCGGCAGAACCACCTGATCGACTCGACCGGCGACCACTACGGCCAGGTCTACTCGATCGCGCCCGAGCTGGAGGCGCGGTGGACCGAGTTCGAGGCGATCGTCGCGCGCCATCGTCCCGGCCGCCGCGGGGTCCGATGAGCGGGCCCCGGCTCACCCCGCGCCGCTCGAGCGTCCTGTGGGTGGTCGGGGTCGTCGCGATCGGGCTCGGACTGGGCCTGCTCCTCGCGCTGGCCACACCGGCGCCCCACGGGCCGGGCGGGCCGGGGCCGCGACCGATCGCCGATCCCGCCGCCTTGGCCGCGATCGTGCTGTCGGGGCTCGATCTCGCACTGCTCGCCGCGCTGATCTTCGTCTACCTTCGCACGTTCCTCGAAACGCGCGCGCGCTTCGCCTTCGGCCTCGTGCTCGTGCTGGTGACGCTGCTGGTGCAGATCCTCGCGAGCTCGCCGGCCGTCTTCGGGGCCTTCGGCCTCGGTCCCGGCGGGCTGGTCAACTGGCTCCTGCTGAGCTCGCTCTTCGAGGCCATCGCCCTCACGGTGTTCCTCGGGCTGAGCCTCGAGTGACCTCGGGGGCGAAGGGAAGGGGTTAGCCGGGGCCCAGCGCGAACCGGCCTCGGACGCTCAGGCCGAGGACTCGTTCGACGGCGCCGTCATGTTCGTGCAGTTGCCGGAGCCGCCGGGTGGCGGGCCGAACGGGGGGCCGATCGGACCGTTACCCGGCGGGGGTAGCCCGGTCGTGTTGTTCGACGTGTGGGACGTTGCGTCCCGCACGTCGGACGTCGTCGCCGCGGCCGCGGGCGAGCCGAGCAGGCCGACGAGGACGACCGCGATCACGACGGCAGCGGTCGCTCCGACCACCCCGAGCGCGAGGGCCTTGCGTGCGCGCATGGTTCACCTCCGGTATCCCGGAGAGGGGGGGGGACCCAAGCCCGTTTTCCGAGAACGCGCCGGAATCTCTCCCGAAAGCCCCCGGGATCGACAGTATCCCGTGTCGGGACAGCGGCTCGGTCGCACACGGGAGCGCTCCGAGAGCGGGCCGTCCCGCCCTCGGCCGCAACGTCCAAAAGGTGCTGGGGTTTCGGTCGGGCCTGTCCGCTGCGACCTGCACGGGGTGCGGCGCGCCGCTCCCCGCCGATGCCGCCTTCTGCGCGTTCTGCGGCAAGGCCGTGCCGACGGCCGCCAATTCGGCCCCGCTGCCCAGCGCGCTCGCGTCGCCGCCTCCGCCGGCCGCCCCACCCCCGTACGCTCCCTACGGGAGACCCCCCCGCGCCTCCCGCCGCTCGCGTCGCTGGATCGTGGTAGTGGTGGTGGTCGTGATCGTGGTGGCGATCGTCGGGTTCGTGATCTACGAGAGCCTGGCCCCGGTCGTCTCCGTCACGGGGATCAACGTCTGGGCGCCCGACAACGTCTGCGGCTACAACGCGAACTCGATCGGCTACTACGGGTTCAACGACTCGCCGGGCGTGACCGACTCCTTTGCGTTCCCGCTGCCGAACTTCAACGCCACGAACTGCACGATCACGGGCGTCACGACGAATACCTCCGGCTTCGGACTGTCGAACGTCGGCGTCCCGCTCACGCTTCCCGGTGGAGGAAACGGTACGCTGTACGCGAGCATCAGCCTGCCCGGCTCGGCCTGGTCCGGCTACCTCAACCTCGTCTTCCGCTGACCCGGACGGCGGGCCGTCGCCGGCGCGCTACCGTCGCCGACGGCGGGCGTTCGCCGCCTTGGGCCCTGGGCGGGAGCCGGTGGCACGGCGCGGACGCGCGCGGCGCGCCGGGCCCGTGCGCCGCGTTGCCGGGCGGCGCTCCGGCATCGGGGTGAGGGGCTCCCAGAGCGCGATCAGGTTCCCCTCGGGGTCCGCGCCGATGAAGCTCCAGCCCATGCCGGGGACCTGCATCTTCGGAACGACCTGGCGTCCGCCAGCGACCTGGAAGGTCCGGATCGCGTCATCGATCTTCTCGACGGCGACGAAGTTCCGCGGCCGGTCGTCCGCCCCCATCTTCCGGTACATGCCGCCCCCGACGCTCTCGCCCTGGGGGCCGGTCGAGATCAGCCAGTAGTCCATCTCGGGCACCGGGGCCTTCGTGAACTTCCAGCCGAAGACCTCGGTGTAGAATCGGCTGAGTCGCTCGGTGTCGGTCGCCGGAATCTCGAAATGCACGATCGTTCGGGACGGCATGGTCACATCGTCCCGGGGACAGGGCACGGCGCATAAACCGCTACGGGTCGTGGCTCGGTGCCGCGCGGGCGATGGCACCTAAGTACGCCGATCGGGTTCGGTGCGCATGCGCCTCCAACAGCCCGGCCTTCGCGTGACCCATCTCGGGCGCTCGCTGCGCTTCTACACGAAGGGGCTCGGTCTGCGCGTGGTCCGGCGGGGGGACACGCGAGGGTGGGGAGGCGGCCTCTGGGTGCTGCTGCGAGACCCTCGCTCGGGCCGCTACCTCGAGCTCAACTGGTATCCGCCCACCTCGATGTTCTACTCCCGGTACACGACCGGGGAGGCCCTCGACCACATCGACTTCACGGTCGGGGTGCGGCCTCGCGCGGAGATCGACCGGATCGTGCGGAGGCTGCTGCGACACGGTGGCCGACCGACGCGCTTCACGACGACGACGACGAGTGGCTGGATGGCGAGCGTCCGCGACCCCGACGGGATCTGGATCACGATCGGGCGGCGCCCCACTCGCGCGGAGCGCCGCGCGATCGCAGACGCCGCGGCGTGACCGAAGGCCGGGACGCAGGCCTTACGCGCGCCGCCGGCGGACGGAGCTCTCGAGCGCCGGGGCGAAGCGCGTGCGCCAGACGCTCGCGTCGGCCGTCCGATTCGCCCGGACGCGCTCGGCAATCGTGCGCGGGGACGCCCGGCCCCGGATCCGCTCCAGCCGGAACGCGCGGAACTCGAGATGGCACCGCCGCGGGCCGTCGGGGACGATCCGGTAGAGGTGTTGCGAGTACCGGTACGGCCCGTTCACGTGCGTATTGGTCCAGGCCAGCCGATCCGGGTCGAGCTGGACCAACCGTCGGATCGTGAGGGGACGGCCGTTCGCCCAGGTCGTGTCGGAGAGCAGGAGCGTGCCGGGGGCCAGCGGTCGGATGGCACGTCGCATCCGCTGGCCGAACAGCTTCCCGTCGGACGGCCGGTAGTCCGTGAGCCACGCGTACGCCGTTCTCGCCGGCACCCGGAACGACTGTCGGAACTCGTAGCGCACGGGAATCGTTGCCATCGCCGTCGACCTCGGCATGCCCGGAGGGCGACCTCCCAGAAAAGCTTCTGCGGACAATGGGGCGGCCTTCCGCGGAGGCGCGGTCGCGCGTGCCGCGCGTTCGCTTCGCGTCGCTCGATAGGTTAATCCCCCGGTCCCCGCGACGCTCACACCGTTTCTGTGGCTGCCGACGTGTCCCTGACTCCTGCGATCGCGCCCGCCGACGCGGTCGATCCGCGGGCGCGCCGGGGGCATCGTCTCGCCGTCAGCGCCAGCGGGGCGGCGGCCGTGGTGATGTCGTACCTGCTTGCCATCGGTCTCTGGACCCAGGACCGCTACTATCTCGAGCTCTCGCTCGGTGCGGGGGTCGCCGCGCTGGCGGCCGGGGTGGGCTACCATGCCTGGGCCTCGAGGGCCCGGGCCGCTGACGCCCCGCAGGAGCCGCCCCGGATCTTCGCCGCCGGCGCGCGGACGTCGCCTCCCGCCGTCGCCGCGGCCGGGACCGTCGGCCGTCCGGATCCCACGACGCCCCAGAGCGGGATCGGGCAGGCGACCGTCCAGGGGGCCGCGGAAGGCGGCCCCCGGATCTGGCAGCAGTGGGACGCCCCGACACCGTGGTCCAAGACGCTCGGCTCCCCCCTCATCGGGCCGGTGCCCGAGACGGCATACGTGCCCCATGCGCCCGGCGCGTTCGTCCCGTTCCCCTCCACGGAGCAGGACATCGTCTACGTTCCGGGGGCCGTGCTTCGCCCGCTCCCGGTCGCAAGCCCCTGGGCCCTGGACCGGTTCCCATCCGATCCCCACCGCTCCGGCGCCGTGCGCGGTCACAGCGGCGGTCGAGCCCGCAGCGCCCGTGGGGGCCGGACCGAGCCATTCTCGGACCGAGAGCTCGATGAGCTTTTCCCACCGGGGCCGCCGCGACCGGAGGGCGGAGCAGCGGGCGCGATCGCACCGGCGATCCCCTCGATGACGGGGCCCGGGCCCTCGTGTGCCCTCGCGCTTCGGACCCCACCGATGATCGGGGCCGCGGGGCCAAGACGCCTTTCGCCCGCTCCCGCACGATCGCCCGGAGGCCCGCCGTCGATCCCCGGCCCACGACCCGGGTCGACACGCCCCTCCGCGACGGCCGAGGCCTCGGCTGCCGCGGCCCCCGTGCGGCACGCCATCTACCTCGAGGCGATCAATCCGATCCCGCCGCACCGCCGCGAAAGCGAGCGACGATCCCCGGGCGAGCGTCCCGCGCCGCCGTTTCGGAGCCCCGACACGCTGCGCTCCTGCGCCGTGTGCGATCGCGGCCTCTCGGACTTCCGGTCCTGGGCAGAGTGCGCGAAGTGCTATCGTCCGGTGTGCCGGCTCTGCCTGTCGATCTCGCTGCTCTCGGGGTACGACGGCCTCTGCTCGACGTGCCGGCCCGGGCCCACGCCGGCGGCCGGCTGAGGGTGCGCCCGCCTAGGCGGCCGGGTCGCGGGCGATCTCGCTCAGGAACCAGGTCCGCCGCTCGGTCTCGTCGATCCAGGCCTCGATCAGGCTCGCCGTCGCCACGTCGCCCACGCGCTCGCAGATCTCGTGGGTGGATCGCAGCGAACGCGTGAACGCCCGATTGTCGTCGCACAGCGCCGCGATCATCGCGGCCGGCGGCACGGCCTCGCGATCGTCGTCCTTGAGGCGCTGGTGGCGGGCGATCTCGCCGATCGAGTGGATCGTCGGAGTTCCGATCTTGCGGGCCCGCTCCGCGATCGGGTCGGCCATCGCGAAGATCTGGTCGCCCTGCTCGTCCAGCAGCAGATGGTAGTCGCGGAAGTGACGTCCGGTGAGGTGCCAGTGGAAGTTCTTCGTCTTCACGTAGAGCGCGAAGACGTCCGCGAGCAGCGCGCGGAGAGACCGTGCGATCTCCTCCACCCCGGCCCGGTCGAGGTCAGTCGGGACCGCCATCGCGGCGGCGTGGCCCTCTCTCAGCGTCGGAGATGCGGTCTTCGCCATGGGGTGTTGCTCCTCTCGCGGCAAGGCTAACGGCGCGATAACCCCTGAGGTTCGGCCGGCTCCGATCGACCGACGCCGCTGCCGGCTCGCGGTGCCGCGCATCGGGCGCACCTGCCTCGGGAAATCCCCCCGGAGCTTGGCCGGGCCGGACGGACGTGAGCGAGCTCGCTGCGGAGTCAGCCGGTTTCCTCCGGCAGCTGGCCCGGGTCGAGCTCGGCCGATTCGACCTGCTCGGAGGGCTGCGCACGGCCGTGCTCGTGCTGGTCCCCTTCGCGATCGGGATCGCTTTCGGCTGGGGATTGGCCGGCGTCGTCGCCACCCTCGGGACGCTGAACGTCGTCCTCGTGATGTCCCCACCCCCCGCGGCGACGCCGATCCACCGTCTGGCCGTCGCCGCAGTCACGAACGCGCTCGCCTTCGGGGCTGGCGCCGCCCTCGTGCTCCTGCCGACCGTCCTCCAAGTGCCGCTCGCCGGGGCCGGGGTGCTGGTCGCGCTCCTCCTGCTGCGGGATCCCCGCTGGGACCTCGTCGGACTGACGGCCGCGGTGATGTTCGTGGTCGCCATCGGTCTTCCGGTCAGCGGTCTCGCCGTGGTCCCGTACCGCGGCGGATTCTTGCTCGCCGGCGGGCTGTGGGGCGTCGCGGGCCTCGTCCTGCTGGCACCGCTCGGCCGGCGATACGAGGCCGCCCGCTGGGCGCGATTCCCCCGGCCCGCGACGACCGCACCGCTTCTGTGGCGGGAGGTCGTCCGGCACGCGCTGCTGGTGGGCGCGACCGTCGCCGCGGGCCTCGTGATCGGGTTGGGCCTCCATTTGGAACGGGACCCGTGGATCATGCTGACCGTGATCGTCGCCCTGCGGCTCGACCTGCGCTCCACCCTTGCCTACGCCGTTGCCCGCATCGCGGGCACGATCGCGGGCGCGGGTCTCGCGTTCGTCGTCACGGAGACGATCGTCGACCCGGCGGCGTTGCTGGGCGTTCTCGCGGTCGCGACCGTCTTCGCCTACGGAGGTCGGAGCGTGAACTACACGTTCTTCGCTTTCTGGATCACTCCGGTCGTGATCGTCCTGCTGAACCTCGTCTATTCCGGGGGGCCCGCGCTCGCGGTGACCCGGGTGGTCGACACCGTGATCGGTGGCGGTCTCGCGCTGCTCGCCTCCCTGCTGCTCTGGACGTACCTGCGTCTCGGCCGACGCGCGGGCGCCCGATCCGGTGCCGGGGAAGCGACCCGCTAGCGCGGACGGTCCCGGCTGCGCGTAGCGTTAAGTGCCCCGCCCCGTCTCGCCCGAGGCCCATGGCAACCCCTCCCGCCGCTGGCGACGCCCAGCTCGAGAGCGAGGTCCAGGAGGACCTGATGCGGCTCGATGCGTACCGCAACCAGCTCAACTCGATGCTCCAGCAGTTCCAGATCCTGAGCGCGTCGCGCACCGAACACCTTCGGGCCCGCGAGAGCCTCGAAGGGGTCGAGCGGACGTCGGGCGGGGCCGAGATGCTCCTTCCCCTCGGCGGCGAGACGTACGTCCGGGGCTCGGTCGATCGCGAGGCGGCGGTGCTCATCGGGATCGGCTCGGGGATCGTGGTCGAGATGGAGCGGCCGAAGGCCTCCGAGCTGCTCGCGCAGCGCCTGGTCCGCATCGACCAGGCGATCCGCGAGACGGAAGGCCAGATGGCGGCGCTCGACGACCGGATCCAGGCCCTGTCGCGCCGGCTCGACCAGATCGCCCGAGCGGACGCGGCGGGCTCGCATGTGGGCCGCAATTAAGTCGCGGCTGCGCCGCCGGGAGGCCGACGAGGAGACTCCGGCCGTCGGCTCCGCGACGACCGCGACCGCCAAGTCCACCACTCCGACGGACGCTTCGGGGCCGCCTCCCGCGAAGTCCACGGGGACGACCGGACCCGTGCCCGCCCGCTCGACCTCCCCGCGTTCCCCGAGCCCCGTCGTGTCGGCCCCCGCGCCGAGCGCGGGGCCCGCGAAGGCGGCCACGACGCGCGAGGCCGTCCGGGACGCCGCCGCGGATGCCTCCCTGTTCACGGAGGGTTTCCTCGGCCGGCGCCTGACGGAGGCCACGATCGACGAGGTCCTCGACGACCTCGAGGTCGCGCTGCTCGAATCCGATGTGGCGCTGCCCGTCGTCGAGCGCCTGCGGCGGGATCTCCGCAAGGAGCTCGCCGGTCGAAAGCTCCGTATGGGCGTCGAGGCCGAGGAGGCGATCCGTCGCTGCCTCGAGCGCTCGACGCGGGCGATGCTGGCGCGCCCACCCCTCGATCTCCCGGCGATCATCCGGTCCCATTCTCCGAAGCCGTACGTGATCCTGTTCGTCGGGGTCAACGGCACCGGCAAGACGACCACGGTCGCCAAGTTCGCCGGTTGGCTCCGGGCGCACGGGCTCTCGAGCGTGATCGCCGCGGGCGACACGTTCCGCGCGGGCGCCATCGAGCAGCTCCTCGTCCACGGCGAGCGCCTCGGCATCCGGGTGGTCCGCCAGCAGGAGGGGAGCGACCCCGCCGCGGTCGCCTTCGACGCGGTGGAGCACGCCCGGGCGAAGAAGGTCGACGTCGTGCTGGTCGACACCGCGGGTCGCCAGCACACGAACGAGAACCTGATCGACGAGGCGCGAAAGATCCGCCGCGTCGTCTCGCCGTCCCTCACGCTGTTCGTCGGGGACGCGCTGAGCGGTAACGACGTGCTCGAGCAGGCCCGCCTGTTCGACAAGGCCCTGTCGATCGACGGCCTCGTGCTCACGAAGCTCGATGCCGACACCAAGGGTGGGGCCGCCCTGAGCGCGACGTACGTGACGAAGAAGCCGATCCTCTTCGTCGGCGTCGGACAGGGCTACGGCGATCTGCGGCCGTTCGATCCGGACTGGATGGTCGGGCGCCTCTTCGCGGAGGGGAGCGCCGGGTGACGGCGCGGATCGAGCTCGTCCTCGTCCGGACCAAAGAGGACGGGAACGTCGGGGCGACGGCGCGCGTCGCCAAGAACTTCGGCGCCGAGCGGCTCGCGCTGGTGGCGCCGCGTGCCCCGCTCGGGGCCGAGGCGAGGAGGCGTTCGATGGCGGGCCTGCCGTTGCTGCGGGCGGCGCGTCGGTTCCGGACCGTCGCCGAGGCGCTGGACGGGATCGACCTCGTGGTCGGCACGACCGACCTGTCGACGGGTCGCTCGACCGCCTACCTGCGGCGCTCGGTGAGCCCCGAGCGGCTCGGAGAGATGCTCGTGCCCGTGGAGGGTCGGGTCGCCCTCCTCCTCGGACCCGAGGACAACGGTCTCTCCCGGGAGGAGCTCGGGCGGTGCGACGTGCTCGTGCACGTGCCGGCCCGGCGGGAGTTCCCGACCCTGAACGTATCGCACGCCGCCGCGATCGTCCTGTACGCGATCCATCGCGCGAAGGGGACCGCCGACCCCGAGACCACGCCCGCGCCGCTCCTCCTCGGTCTCGATGGGCGGGAAAAGGAGCTGTTCCTCGCCCGGGTCGGGGAGCTCCTCGCGCGCATCGGCTACCCCGCGCACAAGCGCAAGGGACTGATCCTGCTCTTCCGACGGGTCCTCGGCCGCTCCACTCCCACGGAGGCCGAGTACCGGATGATGCTGGGACTGTTCCACCATCTCGACCGCACGATGGCGCGATGGCCGGCGTCCCCGTCCGCGCGACGCCGCCGATCGTGAGCGGCCGGCCTCCGTGGCGCCCGGGGTACGGGCAGGGCGCGCTGGGGACCCTGCCCGGATGGCCGGCGGGAGGAACGACGGTCTTTAATCCTCGTGTTTCGTGGGTTCCTCTGTCGGCGATCGCCCTCGAGGACGGTGCGCCGTGAGATCGTGGGGCCCGGGGGGTCCCACACGATCGGGGGACTCAATGGGCAACGGTAACGGCAACGGAGACTGGCTGCGGGCCCGGGGGATCGGCCGCGAGCGTCTGGCGGGCGTTCTCGCCGACTACCTCGGCACCATCGGCTACAGCGTCGAGCGCAGCGACACGACCGAGCCGTCCCTGAGCCGGGTCAAAGGACGGCTCGAACGGATGAATCCGGCCGTGCCGCCGGTCGCGTCCGAGCTGGCCTTTCGCCTCTACCCGACGAGCGGCGGCGCGGCGCTCGTCTGGGAGACCCCGACGGAGATCCCGGGCGAGCAGCGGGCGCGAATGGACCGGCTGGTCGCGGAGATCTCCAGCCATCTCGTGCGAACGGTCGCCACCGAGAGCCACGCGACCGCGAAGGTGAGCGCCCCCGCGGACTCGCGCCTCCCCTGGCAGGGCAATGGCAGCGCGACGCCCGAGCGCCCGTCGGCCTAGCGCGGCCGCCGGGCGAGCGCCGGCCGCGTGTGGGCGACCGCGCGTACCCTCAGCGTTATAATCCGGACCTGGGTCGGGGCCCCGCGTTCCATGGGGTCGTCCGCCTATCGCTACATGGGCCGTTCCTTCCGCCAGACGCTCGGCGAGGAAGGGGCCGGGCTGCGGCACGAGCGGCTGCTCACCTGGCGGAACCAGCACACGGTCACCCGGCTCGAGCACCCGACGCGCCTCGACCGCGCGCGGGCGCTCGGCTTCAAGGCGAAGGGCGGCTGGATCGTCGTGCGCGTCCGCGTCCGACGCGGTGGCCAGCGCAAGCGCGCGATCATCGCGGGCCGACGCCCGAAGCACAAGGGCGTTCTGCGGATGACGCTGAAGAAGAGCCTGCGCCGCATCGCCGAGGAGCGCGCGCAGAAGCACTTCCCGAACCTCGAGGTCCTCAACTCCTACTGGGTCGGCGAGGACGGGAAGCAGAAGTTCTACGAGGTGCTGCTCCTCGATCCATCCCACCCCCAGGTGCGCAGCGACCCGACCGTCGCCTGGATCGCCGCACCGAGCCAGAGAGGCCGGGTGCACCGGGGCCTGACGAGTGCCGGGAAGGAGGGTCGCGGGCTGCGCTGGAAGGGCAAGGGCACCGAGCGCTTCCGCCCCTCCTACGCGCGCAACCGGCGCGACACCCGCCGCACGCAGACCAAGGTCATCCCGTAGGCGGTCCGCTCGGCCCGACCGGGCCCAACAGCTCGTCGAGCGAGAGGCCGGAGCGCTCCGCGAGCCGCCGGGCCCAACCGTGGAGCCCCTCTACGTGGACGAGCTCGCCCCGGACGATCCGCGCGAGCCGGCGCCGGTACTCGAGATCGAGCGCCGCGGCATCCGCCTCGAGGAACTCGCGCAGGCGCTGGGCGAGGTGCCCGCCCTCGGTGTCCCAGTCGGTGAGCACGATCACCCGGCGGGCCGCCCCCACGAGATCGTGGGCGGTGCCGGCGAGCGGGCGACCACGGTGGACCTTCACGATCGTCCCCGGGATCCCGAGCCGCCGCAGCGAGCTCCGATCCCGGTCGCCTTCGACGACCAGCACGGTCCCCGCGCGCGCGCTCTCCGTCCTCAGCTCCTGCCAGAGCGCGACGAACGCCTCGAGCATCGCGGCCGGATCGCGCTCGTTCCGCATCGTCCCGGTCGCTCGAACGGCCCACCGGGAACGAGCGCCGCGGTCCAAGACCGCAGGGCTCCTATAGTCCTTCGCGTCTTCCCCGATTCCCACCGCGCCCTCCATGCCCGACCACTACACCCAGCTGCTCGAGTGGCGCCGCACCGAGGCGGCGGTGCGCGGTCTCGCCAAGCTCCCGCACGACTTCTACCGGACGACGAGCGCCTACCTCGCCGAGGTGCGCGCCGCCTACGAGGGCGAGCTCCGAGAGAATCCGTCCGGGCGCAAGGGCGAGATGTCCCGCCAGACGTACCAACGGGCGAGCCAGATCGCGCGCGACATCATCGAAGCCCGGTCGCAGAAGGTGCTGACCGCCGCGTTCCAGGCGTCGATCGGCGGCACGCGCGATCTGCCGAACGCCCTCGCCGAGGAGCGCGTGGTCTTCGACAGCGTCCTCGCGGCGCTGACGCAGCACCGGCGCGACTCCGCGCCGTACCTGGAGGCCGACTCGGCCCGGGTCCCGCCGGCGCCCGCGACACGCCCGCCCGAGCCGGTGCACGCCTCCGAGGCGCCGCCAGCGGCCCGGGCGGCGCGCGCGCCGGGGCCCCTCACGTACGTGCGGATCCTCGAAGGCGGGCGGCAGGTCGCCCTGGGCGCGGAGAACCTCGAGCTGCGGACCGACGACGTGCTGTCGCTGCCCGCCGAGCAGGCCCGGCTGCTCGTCGAGACGAAGGTCGCCGAGCGTATCGACGCGGGACCCGAGCTCCCGGTCACCTAGCCCGGGCCGCCCCCGGCGGGGCCAGCTCGAGCACACGGAAGCGCTCGAAGCCGAACAGCAGGTTCTTGGCGGCGAGCCGCACGCGGACCTCGTCCGCCGGCGTCTTCGCCTGGCCGAGCGCGGCCGCCTGCCGCGCCTCGAAGCCCCAGGCTCCCAGGGCCTCGGCCTGCGTGCGGAACGCGACCTCCTCTAGACCGACGGCCCGCGCGGCCGCCCTCAGCCGGGTGAAGTTGACGAACGTGGACAGATCGGTCTCGCCCGGCGCTTCGAGCGGGTCCGCGATGACCCGATGGCCGCGCACGGCCGCCAGCGTCCCCGAGGGGTGCCCGCGCAGGAGCTCCGACTCCTCCATGCCATAGTCGATCACGATCGCGGCCCCCGCCACCAGGTGGTCGGCGATCTCCCGCACCGTTGCCTCGGCCGCGGGGGCGATCTCGATCACCGTGCCGGGCTCGTCGGGGCGGGGCAGCTCGGGCGGAGGCACCGCTCGCCCGAGCGCCTGCTCGGCGGCCACGCACCGCTCGCCCGCGAGGCGGAGGCCGAGCTCGCGCCACTCCGTCCCGCTCCAGCGCAGCCGGCGGGCGGGCTGTGCGTCCAGGAACTCGTTCGCAACGAGCGCGCCCACGAACGGCCCCTCCGACCCGATGCTCTCCGAGCGTCGCACGGGGATCCCTGGGGCGGCCTCTCGGGCCCGGGACTCCACCTCGGCGGCTCGAGCGTCCGAACGCTCGACGAACCGGTACTCCAGCCCGAAGCGCTCGTCCCGCAGCGACGCGAGGAGATCGGCGGCGAGCGCTCCATCCCCGGGCCCGAGCTCGACGAGCTGGAACGGCCGATCCGGGGGCGCCTGCGCCCGCAGCGCGCGGATACGATCGGCGAGGGTAGCTCCGAAGAGCGGGCTCACGCTGGCGGCGGTGTAGAAGTCGCCGCCGCGCCCGAAGGGGGACGACGCCGCGGCGTAGTAGCCGACGTCCGGGTCGTAGAGCGCGATCTCCATGAACCGGTCGAAGGGGAGGAAACCGTCGGCCTCGGCGGCCTCCCGAAGGCGCGTTCGCAGCCCTTCGCGCCGCTCGGCGACCCGTTCCCCCGCGGCCATCGCCTCGGAGCGCGGGCCGCTCAGCCGATGTAGCCGAGGTCCTCGCGCGGGGCGGGCGCGCCCGGCGCGGACGCCTCGGGGTGCTGCTCGGCGTCGTGGATCTTCTGGGCGATCCGGTCGATCTCCTGGGCCTTGGCCTGGAGCGCCGCGAGATCGAGGTCGATCTTCACGACCTTGGCGAGCACCTTGAGCACCGCCTCGGCGGCCCGGGGATCGACGAAGTAGCCGCTCGTCTCCCCCATCAGGCAGACCCCCTCCATGCCGAAGAGCCGGCCGAGCCCGAGGAACAGTCCGCTCGCGCCGATGAGTCCGCCGCCGGGGTCGTTGCGCGAGAAGACGACGTTGAACTTCTTCATCGCCTCGACCTGGGCCGGACTGGTCGCCGCCCCGAGCACCCGGGGCTGGTCGACGATGCGCCCCTGCGCGAAACCCGCGAGCGTGAAGACCTCGCGGACCCCGAGGCCGCTGCAGTAGTCGAGGACGCGGTGCGTGATCTCGTACTGGCCCTCGGGGCTGATCCCCTGGTAGTCGCCGCCGAGGACCAGGAGGTCGTGCTCGGCGCTCGCCGGCGCCTTCCAGTAGGCGAGGTCGTTGGAGACGAGGCGGATGAGGCCGGTCTCGCTGACGTACACCTGTGGCGGGAAGAACTTGGCGTAGATCGTCGCGAGGGGCTTGGCGGGCAATTGGTCGCGCAGGTAATCCGCCGCGAGCTTCCCGACGTTGCCGACGCCGGGCAGGCCCTCGATCAGGATCGGGTCGTGCAGCGCGACCTTCTCGAGCGAGCGGATGACGACGTCCTCCACGGTCCCTCCGCGCGTGGCAGCGGGAGGGCGAGGATAAAGCCTCGCTTACGGCGATGTAGGCCGCTATCCCGCCGCGCGCTCCGCCGGCCCGACCGCCCAGCCGGTCGGGCTCACGTGCACCGGCGCGATCCGCGTCAGATCGGGCCGGTTCCCGACCTTCTCGACCACGATCGAATGGCCGAAGCGCTCCGCGCGCGGCTCGCTCTTGAGCTCGAAGACGAGGTCGGAGAGATCGTGGAGCAATCCGTAGACCGCCCGGTCGTGGGCGAGGGAGTGGGCGGTGAGGAGCGCCTGGCCGCCGACGGTGCGGCAGCGGTGGCGGATCTGGCGGGCCACGGTCGTCACGTCGTGCGGCTCGAGGACCTCGAGGAAGAAGTCGACCGAGTCGAGGACGAGCCGGAACGGGTGGTCGAACTCGGCGAGGTCGCTGAGCATCCGGCTCGTGAGGCTGAACGGCTTCGGGCTCTCCGCGGCTCCGCTGCGGCTCGCGATCAGCTGCTCGACGCTGAGCCCCTTCTCGCGGGCGCGGGCGATGTCGAGCCCGTGGACCAGCACGCGCTCGTAGTATTCGTCGGCGAGGTTGACGACCTTGATCTCGGCCGGGTCCCAGCCGAAGTCCTCGAAGGCCCTCGTGACGTCCTCGGTCCGCTCGAACGTCGTGTAGAACAGGACCGGAACGCTGCCGACACCCGCGTGCGCGAACTGCTTGGCGAGCAGCGGCGCCCCGGAGCCGGAGTGGCCGGCGAGCAGCGCGAGCCAACCCGGCGGGAGCGCCGGCCAGAGCGCGTCGTCGATCTCCGGGATGCCCAGGACCCGCGTGTCGTCGCCCACGCCTAGCGTCCCCGGCCCACGTCGATCGTCTCGTCGACGAGGAGGTTGAGCATCTGCTCGAGCCCGTGCGGGTCCTCGTCCGAGGTCTCGAGGATCACCGCGAGCACGTTGCGGCTCTTCAGGTTCGTGAGGAAGATGTGGAAGAACTCGTTGAGCAGATGCGTTGGGTTGTGGATCGCGAGCGAGTTCACGCTGTCGATGACGACGATCGAGCGCGCATGCGGGTACTTGCGCAGCAGGTAGTCGACCCGCAGCATGATCTCCTCGAGCGCCCGCGGGGTCTCGACGTACGTCGAGTTCGGCAGGGGATCGGAGTAGTTCATCATGATATGGCTGATCGCGTCGACGAACGAGATCCGGTCGGCGGGCACGTCGAGCGCCTGGGCGAGCGACCAGACGAACGCGGCGGGGTTCGTCACCGTCACGTAGATCGTGTGGGCGTTCGTCTCCGACCCGACGTCGCGCAGCGTCGCGTTCAGCACCGCGAAGTAGTGGTCGGCGTACTCGCGCGGGTCCAGCTTCAGCGCGACCGCGCTGCCGCCGGGGAGCGCCCGGAGCCGGTCGCCGATGTCCGCCGGCGGCACGGGCCTACGTCTCCTCCGGGTTCTGGCCCTTGAGGTGGGGCGCCATCAGCAGCCCGATCGGCGTGAGATCGATCACGTACTGCGCGCGCGAATGCGCGGTGCCGCGCATCTTCACGACCTGGAGGACGCGCAGGATGTCGCCCTGGCGACGGGTGTTCCACAGCAGGACCACTCCGTCCACGATCGCCTCCTCGACCCCGTGCAACGAGTAGCGCCCCGCTTGCGGCCCGATCTCCGAGACGAGGATCGACGTGCAGCCGAGCTGGCTCAGGGTCTGGCCGAGCCGCAGCATGAAGTCGCGGATCCGCTCGTCGCGCCGGATCCGGTAGCAGACGGAGGTCAGGCTGTCGAGCACGAGGCGCTTGACCCCCAGCGACTCGACGAGCTCGTGGATCGTGCGGATCAGGATGTCGATCTCGTCCGGGGTCAGCTCCTCGTGCTCGAGCCCGAGACGGTCGTAGATCGCGGGGAGGTCGGCGAACACGAGCGAGCCGTCGCGCACGAGGTCGGTCCGGAAGAACTCGAAGGTCGAGAGGTTCTGGATCAGCTTCTGCGACGCCTCGGTGACCGACAGGAACAACGATCGCTCGCCGCGCTCCGCCCCACGGACCAGGAACTCGAGGCTGAGCGTCGTCTTGCCGGTGCCGACGCTGCCGGCGACGAGGATCATGTTGCCCCGGGGGATCCCGCCCGCGAGGATGTTGTCGAGTCCCTCGATACCGGTGGCGCAGCGCTCCAACACGGCCGCCGGGGCCAGCAGCGCGCGCGGCGCGGACGGCGCCGCCGGCGTCGCCTCCGGAGGAACCTCCATCGGTAGAACGAGCGAATCCGCCCCTAAGAGGGTTGTGCTGGGCGGGCATCGTTTCTCGGTAGCGGAGGCGGGCTCGTCGGGACCGGCCACGGCATCCGGCGAGGATCGATCGTCCAGCACGGGCCGTTGGGTCCCCGACCGATCGCCAGGATCGCCCCCGCGCGTCCGAGCTGGCTCCCCACCGCCCGCAGGCCCCGACCGCCGGGGTCGCCGGCGCGGCGCAGCCCCGCCAGCGATACCGTCGTGGGGCGGCCGTCCGCCGGCGCGCCGATCTGCTGCCGGATCGAGTCGAGGATCGCCTCGACGGCCGTGGCCATGGTCCGGGTAAGTTCGCCCGGCCCCGGCTCCGCCGCCGGCGGTCGGTCGTCCTTCGGTGGCGGAGGGGCGCCCGGGTCGTCGGCCGGTGCTTCGAGCGGACGGTGCGCCCGCGGGATTCGGGCGGCGCGGATCCATTCCACGGTGACTCCCTTGCCGAGGAGGGCGATCGCGCGGCCGCGCGGGAGCGCGAGAATCGCCTCGGCGGAGACGCCGTTCACCGAGCGTGCGACCTCGCGCGCCTCGGCCGGTGAGCCCCGGAAGACGACGAGGTCGGCGACGTTCGTCCAGAGCGACTCCGCGACCGGTTCCGGCAGCGACGCGACGGCCTGCGTGGCGAGCACCACGTGCACGTCGCGTCGCCGTCCGAGGCGCAGCATCTCGGCGAGGCTCTCATGCCCGAACCACTGGGCCTCGTCGAGCAGGACGAACGTCTTCGCCGGCGGGCTACGGGCGAGCAGCTCCGCCCAGACGAGCGCCAGGTAGACCGAGAGCAGGTAGCGGGCGGTCGACTCGCCGACGATCGCGGCGTCCCCGCTCACGAGCACCACGCGTCCCGGCGCCACGAGGTCCGTGGCGGACAGCGTCGGGGGATGCGCGCACAGCATCCGGGCGAGCACCGGGCTGCGCACGACCTCGTAGATCAGCCGACGGGCGCCATCGGCGTCCTCCGGTCGTTCCCGGATCCGGTCGGCGAGCGAACGGACGGCCTCCATCGCCTCCACGGGTACGAGGCGGAAGCCCCGGGCCTGCGCCTCCAAGAGGCGATGCGCCTCGACCAGCGTGCCCCCGGGCAGCGCGGCCGCCGCGCGAAGCGCCCGCGTCAGCATCTCCTCGAGCCGGGGCCCCCAGAAGCCCGCGTCCGCGTAGCGACCCGATCGCACGCGCCTCAACGCGTGAACGAGATCGTTGAGGGCGCGCTCGCGCACCGCCGGGCTCGCGGCGGAGTCCGTGCCCATCGACGCGAGCGCGTTGATCCCCGGGGCCGACGCCGTGTCGATCCAGGTAAGTCGCCGTCGGGCCTCGGGCGGCAGCTCGGCGCGGAGCGTCCGAGCGGTGTCACCGATCGGGTCCAGGAGGATGACGCCTCCCGCGTCGACCGCGCGTCGGGAGAGCGCGAGCAGCAGGGAGCTCTTGCCCATCCCGGTCTCGCCTAGGATCGCCAGGTGTCGCCCTTGCCCGACCTCGATCGCGGGTCCGACGACGCGTCCCGAGCTCGCCCGACCAAGGGGGAGGATCCACGCGGTCGAGGGGGGCGGCACGCCGACGCCCAGCGTTCCGGACGTGGGCGAGGGAAGGATCGACATCAGGTCGGCCTCGGTCGCCGGGAACGACGGCGGACCGCTCGCGGACCACCACCGGCGGGGACGGAACCGCAGGCCGCTCGCTTCCGCGCCGGCACTGGCCACCTCCAGAGCATGCGCCGCCCGCTCGACCGGTCCGGGAACGTCGGATTCCGCCCGGACCGTGCACGAGGCGGACCACAGGGGACCGGGTGTCGCCGTATCGTCCGCCGCTCGGTGGGCCGAGGGGACCGGGAGCGGAAGCCCCCGGCCCGCAACGGGGGGTCGGGGTGCGGGGTCCGCCCTCGGTGCTCGCGCCCGAACCAGCGGGGCCGGTCGAAGCCACCATGTCGCCCAAGCCCCGGATGGAAGGGACGCGAGCGCCGTGGCCGTCGCGTCGAAGAGCCCGACCGTCTCCTGGCGCGCGCAGAGCCGGACCGGCCAGGCACGGACCGGCACGCCGTCCCACGGGACGCCTGCTAGGGCGACCGGGGCACCGTCGCGCCGCGCGCTCCAGCGATCGTCCTCGTACGCCGGCACCAGCGTCCGGCTCATCCACCGCGCACTCGCCGGCGTCGGTGCCTCGAGCGTGACCAGCGGAGGATGCCCGGAGCCGATCGACAGACGGAAGGCGAGCCCCGTCGCGTGCGCCGCGCGCAGCGCCGCGGCCAGCCGCGCGGCGAACGCGATCGTGTCGCCCGGCCGGGGGACCGGTGCGGCCCGGGACTGGTACCGCCAGCGGGAGACGACGGTCGCTTCGCCCGTGAGTGACACGCCGGCCGCCCCGAGACCACGGGCCGTCCGAGGTCGTCACGCTGCCTTCCCCGACGGTGCGTGAACGGTGCGCGGTCGCCACGCTCAAGTGGTCGGCGGCGTCCGGAGGCGCCGGTCGGTGCCGATGTCGTCGCTCGAGGAGCAGATCACGGCGGTCGAGGAGGAGATCCGTGACACCCCGTACAACAAGGCGACGAGCTCGCACATCGGGCGGCTCAAGGCGAAGCTCGCGGTGCTGCGCCTCGAGCGCGAGACACGGGCCAAGGGCCGGGGCGGCGGAACCGGCTACGCGGTCCGCAAGAGCGGCCATGCGACGGTGGGACTGGTCGGCTACCCGTCGGTCGGCAAGTCGACGCTGCTCAACCGGCTGACCGCCGCCGAGAGCGAGACGGGCGCCTACGACTTCACGACGGTCTCGATCATCCCGGGCATGCTCCGCTGGGGCGGAGCGTCGATCCAGATCCTCGATATGCCCGGTCTCGTGCCGGGCGCGGCCCGCGGGAAGGGACGCGGACGGGAGGTGCTCTCCGTGGTCCGGTCCGTCGACCTGATCCTGTTCATGATCGATCCGGAGCACACGAACCTGCGGGCGTTGATCGCCGAGCTCGAGGGCGCCGGGGTCCGGATCAACGGACGGCCGCCCAAGATCGTGATCGCCCGCACCGACCGCGGCGGACTGACGATCTCGAGCACGGTGCGCCTATCCCATCTGGCCGGTGGGCTCGCGGGCCAGATCGCGCGCGAGTTCGGGCTGCACAACGGCTCGATCGTCTTCCGCGAGGACGCGACCGCGGACCAGCTGATCGACGCGCTCGCGGGGAACCGGGTCTACGTCACCGCGTTGCTCGCCGTCAACAAGAGCGACCTGCTGACCCCGGCCGAGCGCGCGCGCCTCGTGCTCGAGCAGCGACCGTTCGACCCCATCTTCGTCTCCGCCCGCGACCGGCTGGGTCTCGACGCGCTCGTCGACCGTATCGGACACGCGCTGCGCTTCATCCGGATCTACGTGAAGCCTCCCGGCCGGCCCGCGGACACCGAGGAGCCGGTGATCCTGCGCGAGGGCGACGGCGTCCAGGCCCTGCTCGCCCGCCTGCCCGGAGAGCTCGACCGGACGTTCCGCTCGGCTCAGGTCTGGGGGCGGAGCGCGCGGTTCCCCGGTCAGACGGTCGGGCGCGATCACGTGCTCGCCGACGAGGATATCGTCACCGTGCTCGTCGCCCGGGGCGCGGCGCGCGCGGTCGCGCAAGGGTGAGGCGCGGCCGCTCGCCGAACAGCTCGGCCCGCGCGCGCCCGCCCACGAGGTAGTGGCCGCGGTGGAACGGCTCGAGCTCGACGGACGGCGCGAGATCGAAGCCCCCTCGCAGGGCCCGTTCCGCGTCGGCGAGGTGCCCGGACGCTTCGGCGTCGCGCCCCATGCTGGGGGTCTTGAGGGCCATCACGAACGCGGCGCCGGGCCGATCGAGGAACAGCGCGGCGTTCTCGCGCGCGATCGCGACCTGGTCGGGCTGGGCGATGTCCGCGTAGATCCCGCGGACCGGCGGGACGAGGTGGGCGAACGCGCGGGGCGCGCGCGCGTCCGCGAGGATCGGAAGGAGGTTCGGCCACCGCTCGGCGAGCGACAGCAGTCGGGCGAACGACCTCGGGCTGCGTTCGAGCGCGTAGACGCGGCCCGCCGGGCCGACGAGGTCGGCGACGTGGCTCGCGGTCGTCCCGCTCGCCGCCCCGAGGTAGAGCCACGTCTCCTCCACGGTCGGCACGGGACCGGTCCATCGGTGGAGAATCGCCGCCGCGAGCTTCGAGCGCCCCGGCTCGAAGGCGCGGAACGCACGGGCCCCGAGCTCGACCCACCGCTCTCCGTAGACCGGCGGCGGCCGCGCGACCGCCTCCGTGAACAGCTGGACCCGGTCCGCCACGTTCGAGCGGGCGAGCCGCGGGTACGTGCGATCGGTATCGAAGCGTCGGGCGGCCCTCACGCCCGTCGCCTCCGCAGCTGCTCGACCCGCCGGTCGCGGCGGGCCACGAGCGCGGCCGCGAGATCGGCGTGCGTCGTCGCGTCGGCCCGGGCCGCGATCGCTGCGAGCGCGCTGAGGCTGCGCGCGTAGGCCCCGCGCCGGTCGGGCGGAACGTCCGCCATCCGGTCGGCCCGGTAGACGATCCCGTAGCGCGGTCCGTGCTCGGCCGACGGACGCCGACGGGTCCCGAGGAGCTGGAGGCGGGGCGCCCGCAGCCGGCCCGCCGCCTCGACGCCCCCGGCCGCGGCGACGAGCCGGGCGGCCGTCCGCGCACCGACCACCGCCGAGAGGTTCGGGACCACGGCGCGCGCCTGCGCGCTCAGACGCTCGAGCAGGGCGGCGTGGTGCCGCTCGAGCGCGACCCGCACGGCCGCCCAGGCCTCGGCGTACTCGGCCAGCGGGGTGCCGCTCGGGGCGAGGAACGCTTCGGCCGCACGCGCCTCACGGCCCGACGCGCGCTCGAGGCGCTCCTCCTCGCGCGCCAGGCTGACGAGCACCTCCCCCGGCGAGCGGAGGACGCCTTCGAGCCGGGCGCGCGCGAGGGTGAGCAGCGCGCGCCGCTCGAGCGCCGGGTCGACCGGCGGGACCGACGCGCGCGCCCGTCGGAGCTCGCCGAGCGAGGCGATCGGCACCGGTGCCCCGCGCGCGGCCCCGAGCGCCTCCGCCCAGGCGTCGGTGTCCGCGCGCAGCTCGGTGTCGGGCGGCAGCTCGGCCACCGACCGTTCGAGCGCGGCCGGCAGGGGCTCCGGTCCGCCCTCGGTGTCCGGACCGAAGGGTAGCGTTCGAGGGAAGGCGAGCGAGCGGTCGTCGCCCGGCCCGATAAGCACGAGCTGCGTGAGTCGCCCGACGACGACCGCGCGGACCACTAGAACTCCTCGAGCGAGCGCTGGAAGCGGTGGTGCTCCTGCGGCACGTCGACCGGGTACTTCCCGGTCAGGCAGCCGAGGCACAGATTGTCCGCCGGGATCGTGATCGCCTCGACGAGGCCTTCGATCGACAGATAGTGGACGCTCTCGGCACCGACGGCCTGCGCCACGTCCGGCTCCTCGCGTCCGTGCGCCACGAGGTCCCGGCGGTCCTTCATGTCGACGCCGAAGTAGCAGGGAGCACGGATGGGTGGGCAGCCGACCCGCACGTCGATGCGCGTCGCCCCGGCGCCGCGGACCATCTGGACGATCTCGCGCAGCGTCGTGCCGCGGACGATCGAGTCGTCGATGAGCACGACGCGCTTGCCCTTCAGCAGGCCCGGGACCGGATGCAGCTTCACCCGGACCTCGAACTCGCGACGACGCTGGTCGGGCAGGATGAACGTCCGCTCGACGAACCGGTTCTTGATCAGGCCCTCCGCGTAGGGGATCCCCGAGGCCCGCGAGAAGCCGAGCGCCTGGGGTCGCGCCGAGTCCGGCACCGGCACGACCAGGTCCGCCTCGGTCGGCGCCTCCTTCGCGAGCGCCTCGCCGACCCGGTAGCGGACGTCGTAGACGGGCCGGCCCTCGGCGATCGAATCGGGCCGGGAGAAGTAGACCCACTCGAACATGCAGTGGGCCCGGGCCCCGTTCGCGGCCATGGAGGACGTCCGCACCGCCTGGCCCTTCTCCAGGACGACGATCTCCCCCGGCTCGAGGTCGCGGACCGCGCGGCCGCCCATCAGCTCGAGCGCGACCGACTCGCTCGCGACCGCCGCCCCGCCGTCCACGGTCCCGAGGACGAGCGGGCGGATCCCCAGCGGGTCCCGGAACGCGTAGACGCGGGAGCCGACGAGGAGGACGACCGCGTAGCCGCCCACGATCTCCTTCGCCGCGTGGCGGATCGCGCCCTCCAGCTCGCGCGTGCGCCCGTACTCCAGCGCAATCAGCTGGGCCTTCGTCTCGGTGTCGGCGTTCCCCAGCAGCTCGACGCCCTGCGCCTTCAGGCGGCGGCGCACCCGCTCGAAGTTGACGATGTCGCCGTTGTGTGCGATCGCCCCGTCCTGGTCGCGGATCTTCACGACGATCGGCTGCGCGTTCTCCAGGTCGCTCGAGCCGGTCGTCGAGTAGCGCACGTGGCCGATCCCGATCGGTCCCCGGAGCGTGTCGAGCAGTTCCTGGCCGAAGATCTCGTGGACGAGCCCCATCCCCTTGCGGTGGTAGAGCGTCCCGTGGCTCGCGGTCGCGATGCCCGCGGACTCCTGGCCGCGGTGCTGCAGCGCTCGGAGGCCCCGGAACAGGTACGGGGCCGCGCCCTTGCCCTGCAGCGACACCCCGACGACGCCGCAGTGCTCCCGAGCCGGCATGCGTGGAGGAGGGCCTAGGCCGGCCTCACGCCGGAGGGAGCGGAGGCCGGAACTTAACGGTGGCCTAGCGAGCGGGGAAGCAGGTCACCCGAAGAGCGCCGAGAGGCCCTCCGCGGCCTCCTCCTCGGTGACGCCCTTCTCCTCCTTCTTCTCCTCTTCCTTCTTCTCGGCCTTGCCTTCCTTCTTGTCGGCCGGCGCGGCCGCCGCGGACGGCGCCGCGAACGTCTCGGCCTTCGCGATCAGCTCGGCGAGGTTGACCCCCTCGAGCGACGCGAGCAGCGCCTTGAGGCGCGCCGGGTCTGGCTGGACCCCGGCGGCGCTCAGGACGCCCCCGAGCCCCTTCTCGTCGATCGGCTTCTGGGCCGCGTTCAGCAGCAGCGCTCCGTAGACATACTCCATCGTCATTTCCTCCTTCTGTGTTCGGCGAACCGCGAGCTCAGCCCGAGACGGCGCGGCCGACCGCGGCCGCCTCCTTCATCGCCTGCACGAACAGCGGCTCGATCGTCTCCTTCGTCGGATAGCCGGCCGCGACCGCGAGCCCGAGGGCCCGGCGGTGCGCGCGCTGGACGAGGAGCGGGAGCGTGACCGGGGTGAGGTAGGCGAGCTCGACGGCGACCGCCACGGCGCGCCAGGCCGCCCGGCCGAGCTCGGCCCGCTGGACGTCCAGGTCGACGGCGAGGACCTCGGGAGGGTAGTACGTCGTCCCATCGACCAGGCCCTTGACCGCGAGGCCGACCTCGAGAGGCCGGATGTCCATCCGGGTCAGGAGACCGGCGACCTCGCGCGAGATCGTCTCGCCGGCGTGGACGATCGTCGTGTCCTTCTTCAGCACGACCTTGCCCTTCTCGATCGCCGC
>DASPVQ010000024.1 GCA_035622275.1 Thermoplasmata archaeon
CGAGTCGACCTCGATCGTGGGACCGTTCGGCGGCAAATCGAGCAAGGCGGGCCCGGGCCCCGACCTACCGGCCGCGGACGATATCGCTCCGCCTCCGACCTCGAGCGCCCCCGTGCATCAGCCCGCCACGCCCCCGGGGACCGCGCCCGCGCCGGGAGCGCCCCCAACGGACGCCCGCCGCCGCCGACCGAACCCCGACGCGTCCCCGTCCCCGAATCCGTAGGGGGCCCTCCCGCGCCGACGCCATGAAGGTCGTGTCCGAACGCTGGGCGATCAAGTACCTCCTCTCGGACCACGGACTCTGCCTCGGCGTCGACCTCAAGGACCGCTCGTATCTCTTCCTCCTATCGAGTTCGGGCGTCGTGCTCGAGCGACGGCCGCTCGGCGACCGGGTCGTGGAGGACCTGGACTACGAGATCCCCGCGATCGCCCGCGCGCTCGCCGCGGAGCACGCGACCCCGCCGGACCGCCCCTAGGGGATCGGCCGGGTCACGCGGCGGTCCATGGTCCCCCACCGATCCGGTGCGAGGTATCCGCGCAGCAGTTTTCCGAAGACCGCCGGGGCGAGGAGCACGCTCCGGGGCCGACGGGTGTTGAGCGCGATCAGGAGGACGACCGCGAGCGCGTTCGTGAGCTCGTAGGGGCTCCACCCCGCCGCACGCCGGAGCTGCGCTCCCTGCCATTCGGGCCAGTTCCGTACCCGGTAGATCGACCGGTGCTCCATCGCGTCCGGCACGTAGGCGACCCTCAGATGCTGCGCGCGGAGAGCTCGCCGCAGGTAGTACGTCTCCGCCCCCTGCGCGGTGGGGGCGATCGCGACTCCCCGGGCCCACGCGCGGCGGAGGAGGGTGAGCCCCAGCGGAAGCCCGTAGAGGAAGCGATGCCCGACGCCGCACCCCACCACCGCCGCGACGCGGGGCGACCGCAACGCGCCGAGCGCGCGCTCGTAGAAATCCGCGCGGCGCAGGATCACGTCGCTGTCGAGGAACAGGACGTTCTCCGTCGTGGCGAGCGAGAGAGCGAGCGAGCGCGCGTAGCCGAGCCCAACCTCCTCGAACCGTACCTCGGCGCCGTGCCGCCGGGCGATGTCGACCGTCGCGTCCGTGCTGTTGCGGTCGACGACGATGAGTCGGGCGACCGGCAGCCGCGCGCGCGCCTCCGTGAGACACTCGTCCAGGTCCCGGGCGGAGTTGAAGGTCGCCATGAGCACGTCCACCGGCGGGAGCGTCTCGGAGGGGGCCGGCATCGATCGACTTCCCGGGCCCGTCGAGGGAGCCCGGGCGTTTACGCCTTCGCGCCCGCTCGCGCGCGGCAGCTATAAGCGGCCCGACGAGCTCCGCCGCCCTCGACCATGGCGGAGACGGTCCGTACCGCGCGACGGGGCGCCGTGCTCGAGATCCGGATCGACCGACCGGACCGGCTGAACGCGATCGACGTGCCGACCTTCGTTCGATTCCGCTCCGAACTGCAAGCGGCGGCGCTCGACCGGGCGGTCCGAGCCGTCATCCTCACCGGCGAGGGGCGCGCGTTCTCCGCCGGCGGCGATGTCGCAACGATGGAGGAGCACCGCCAGAAGGGTACGCTCCCGCTCCTCTTCCACGACCTGACCGCCGGCCAGGAGCTCGCGGTCCGGGAGATCGTGGGGATGCGCAAGCCCGTTCTCGCGTCGCTCCCCGGGGTCGCGGCGGGAGGAGGGTTCTCCCTCGCGCTGGCGGCCGACTGGCGCATCGCGTCCGAGGAGGCCGTGCTCGTGCCCGCGTTTCCCGGGCTGGGAGCGGTCCCGGACGGCGGGCTCACGTACTTCCTTCCCCACTTCCTCGGGATCGGACTCGCCCAGGAGATCCTCTTCTCGAACGCGAAGATCCCGGCCGCCCGGGCCCGGGAGCTGGGGTTGGTCCACGAGGTGGTGCCCAGCGCCGAGCTCGAGGGCCGCGCATGGGCGCGCGCCGAGGAGCTCGCGAACGGGCCGACGTTCGCCTACGGGTGGATGAAGCGTCTCATGACCGCGGCGTTCAGCGAGAGCCTGGAGAGCCAGATGATGCTCGAGCGACGGGGAGCGGTCGAGGCGGCGGAAGGGCCGGAGCTCCCCGAAGGGATTCGTGCGTTCCGGGAGAAGCGACCACCGCGATTCCCGAGTCCCTAGGGGGCTTCGGACCCACCCCAGGGACGCTCGAGCGCACGGGTCAATCGATCACGCACCGCCGGCCATTCGGGCGCAAGGATGCTGAAGTACACCGACGATCGTCGGTATCCGTCAGGTAGCCGGACGTCCTCCCGGAGCACGCCTTCGCGCTGGGCGCCCAGTCGAGCGATCGCGCGTTGGGAGCGCTCGTTCCTCAGGTCCGTCTGGAGCTGCACGCGATGCGCGTGCTCGACCTCGAACGCGTGGCGCAGCAGGAGCAGCTTCGTTTCGGTGTTGACCGGGGTCCGCCAGAACTCCCGAGCGAGCCAGGTGCCCCCGACCTCGACCGACTCGTCGGCGCGGTCGATCCGGAGGAAGCGGGTCATGCCGATCGGCCGGCGGTCCGGCAGGAGGCGGGTGGTGAACGGGAGGTCGGTGCCGGCGGCTTGCGCCGCGAGTAGTCCCGAGATGATCACGTCGAGCTCGGACGGGTTTTCCACGGGACCCGTGCGCAGGTAGCGGAACACTTCGGGGTCGCGCGAGGCGGCGAACAGCGCATCCCGGTCGGACGCGGCGAGCGGGCTGAGCTCGGTGTAGCGCCCCCTCAGCGTGAGCGGCGTTCGAAAGCTCGATGCGTCCATCCCGCGCGAACCAGCCGGAGCGGCACCTTAACGCCAACGAACGTCGGAAAACCGACCGGCCGGAGTTCGGCGCCGGTCGAGGTTAAATAACGTCAAGCGGTCCTCAGAGGTGTCACCGGCGAGCGGCAGGAGGATTCGGTGGAAGCGGGCACCACGACGTTCCTGGTTTTCGTTGTCGTCGCTGCCGCGTTCGGCAGCGGATCGATCCTCGCGAACCGTCAGCTAGGAGCCAAGCGGCGTCAGTCGTACCTCCAACTCACGACCTACGAGTGCGGCGAGGAGGCCGAGGGGGAGGCCCAGATCGATTTTCCGACCCAGCATTACACGTTCGCGATCGTCTTCGTCGCGGTCGACGTGCTCGGGTTCATCCTCGCCCTCTGGGCGCTGACGTTCCGCGGCGCGAACTCCGCCTGGTATCCTGTCTTTATCGCGGTCGGGTTCACCGCCCTCGCGATCACCGGCATCTACTACGCGTTGAGCGGGGAGAAGAAGTGGGTGATTTGACGACCCCTCCCACGCAGGTGCTGTCCGGCAAGCCCGCGGCTCCCGACGACCTCCGGCTCTCCGGGGAACTTCCGGTCGTCGGCCAGCCCGCGGTGCCGTTCATCGAGATCGAGACGCTCCGGGCGAAGGAGTTCGTTCCCGCCGCGCGCGAGGCGCTGACCTCCCTCATCGCCGAGCAGGGCCACGCGAAGGTGATCCGCCCCGTGTTCAACTGGGCGGGGCGGAACTCGCTCTTCCCCCTGCACTGGGGGCTCGCCTGCTGCGCGATCGAGTTCGCGGCGGCGTTCGGGGCGCGGTGGGACGCCGAGCGTTTCGGGATCGTCCCGCGCTCCTCGCCCCGGCAATGCGACCTCATGATCGTGAACGGGACGGTCACCTGGAAGGTCGCGCACAAGCTCGTCACGCTCTACGAGCAGATGCCCGAGCCCAAGTGGGTGATCGCGATGGGCAACTGCGCGACCGGCGGCGGGCCGTTCCGGACGGCCTACTCGGTCGTCCCCGGCGTCGACAAGCTCGTCCCCGTGGACGTGTACATCGCCGGCTGCCCGCCCCGCCCTGAGGCGATGCTCGACGGGATCCTGAAGCTCGAGGAACTGATCCGGGAGCGGAAGGAGTAGGCGGACGCCCGCCGACTGCGCGAGGAGGGAGGGCAACGCAGCCGGAGGACCTCTCCCGGGAACTCGTCCCCAAGCTCGGGGACCGCATCCTGGGCATCGAACCGTTCCCCGGGACCGCCGGGCGGGTGCGATTCCGCCCCGAGGCCGCGCTCGACCTCTTCCGCGCGGTTCGGGACGACCTCCACTTCGGTCACCTCTCCACGGTCGGCGGGATCGACTGGGTCGACCACCGCGAGGTGTTCTACGTCGCCTGGTCCGACGACGCCCGTCAGTACCTCCTGCTCTCCGCCGACCTGCCCGCCGAATCCGCCCACATTGAGAGCGCTTCGGCCGTCTGGCCGAGCGCGAACTGGCACGAGCGCGAGACCTGGGAGATGGTCGACATCGCTTTCGACCATCACCCCGACCTCCGCCACCTGCTGATGCCTGACGGGTACACGTTCCATCCGTTGCTCCGCTCGTTCAAGCTCCACGAGCCCGAGGAGCTGGAGGTCAAGCAGCGCCGTGTCTGAGATGTGGATCAACATGGGGCCGCAGCACCCCATGACGCACGGGCTGTGGAACCTGCGCGTGAAGATCGACGGCGAGATGATTCTCGACGTCGACCCGGAGATGGGGTACCTCCACCGCGGCATCGAGAAGATCAGCGAGGACCGGCACTACAACGAGGTGATCACGCTCATGGACCGGTGCTGCTACGTCGCCGGGTTCTCCTGGGAGCACCTCTACATCCTCGGGGCGGAAGAGGCGCTCCACGTCGACCCGCCCGAGCGGGCCGAGTACCTGCGCGTGATGTGCGACGAGTTCCAGCGGATCGGCTCGCACCTCATGTGGTACGCGGCGTTCGTCCAGGACCTGGGGCTGATGAGCCCGTTCCTCTACGGGATGCGGGACCGCGACCTCGTCCTCGACCTCTTCCAGGCGTACACCGGCGCCCGGATGACGTACGAGTACATGCGGGTCGGCGGCGTGCGCAACGACCTCCCGCCCGGGTTCATCGAGCAGGCCCGCGAGGTGCTGAACTGGCTGCCCGCCCGCTTCGAGGAGTACGACCAGCTGTGCGTCGGCTCGACCATCTTTCGCGAGCGGTGCGATGACCTGGGGATCCTGAAGGCGGCCGACTGCGTCCGCCACGGGGTCACCGGCCCGATGCTGCGCGCCGCGGGCCTCAAGCGCGACCTGCGCAAGGACCGGCCGTACTCGGCCTACGACCGGCTCGAGTTCGACGTCGCGGTCGCGGACGGCGCGGACGTCACCGCGCGCTACCTCGTCCGGATGGAGGAGATGCGCCAGTCGGTGCGCATCCTGCGCCAGGTCATGGACTGGCTCGAGCGAAACCCCGGACCGGTCATCGCCGAGCACCTGCCGCGCTGGCTCGGGGCGCCGTACGCGCCGATCGGCAACGAGGGGTACCTCCTCAAGCGCAGCTACCCCAAGGGGGTCGGCTTCTCCGCGGTCGAGGAACCGCACGGGGAGGCGCTGGCGTACGTCGTCAACGAGGGCGGCGAGCACCCGTACCGGGTGAAGTTCCGATCCCCGGTCTTCGCGAACATCAGCGCGGCGCGACAGTACCTCGTGGGATACCACGTCGCCGATATCCCGCCGATCATGGGCAGCGTCGACGTCTGCGTGGGGGAGGTCGATCGGTAAGCCCCCATGGCCGTGGTCACTCTCTACTCGGTCTCCTTCGACCTCTCGAGCGTCCTCCTGAACGGCCTCGGCTCGATCCTCCCGGGCCCGGTCCGCGCCGTGATCACGAACGCCGACGTGATCGTCGGTCTTTCGGTCCTGATCTTCGCCGCCATCCTCCTCGCGGCGAGCATGCTGAACACGATCGTACTGATCTGGTTCGAGCGCAAGCTCCTGGGCCGGTTCATGGACCGGCGCGGGGCGATGCACGTGGGGTACGCCGGGTTGCTCCAGAACTTCGCCGACGGGCTCAAACTGTTCCGGAAGAACACGTTCCAACCGCGCGCGGCCGACTCGCTCGGATTCTACAGCGGCCCGTACGCCTATCTGGTCACGAGCCTCGTCATCTTTGGGATCCTTCCCATCTCGACCGGCTGGAATTCGGGGCCGCTCCCGCTCACCCTCCTCCTCGCGCTCGCGATCTTCTCGTTCGCCCCGCTCTTCATCTTCATCAGCGCCTGGTCGAGCAACAACAAGTACTCGCTGATGGGCGGGATGCGCTCCGCCGCCCAGATGATCGCCTACGAGGTCCCGATCCTCCTCGCGGTCGTCGCGGTCGTGATCGTCGCCGGGAGCTTCAACCTCACGACGATCGTCTACGAGCAGCAGAACTACTGGTTCTGGGGACCGCTCGTCGTCGCGCTGGTCGTCTTCGTCGCCGGGATGCTGGCCGAGATGGAGCGGATCCCCTTCGACCTGCCGGAAGCGGAGGCCGAGCTGGTCGAGGGCTGGAACACGGAGTACGGCGGGATGCTGTTCGCCTTCTTCATGCTCGCCGACTACCTGCGGGCGCTGGTCGGCAGCATCCTGGTCGTGCTCCTGTTCCTCGGCGGCTGGACGTTGCCCTCGTGGGTCCCGAGCGCGGCGACCTCCTTCCCCTTGGCCGGGATCGTGTGGTTCATGGTGAAGACCTACCTCGTCTTCGGCCTGTTCGTCTGGGTCCGCGCGGCGCTCCCCCGCGTGCGGACCGACCAGCTCCTGCGGGTCGGATGGAACCGCATGATCCCGCTCAGCCTGCTCGCGGTGTTCCTCGCGGCGGTCCTCGTCACCGTGAAGTGCGTACCGGTGCTCGGTTGCGTCCCCTCGATGGGGATGTGAGGAGGGGTCGATGGCAGCTCCGATCACCGCCAAGGAGAAGCCCGACGAGAACCCCGTGCTGTTCGTCGCCCGCCCGATGGCGACCGCGGCCCGGCAGTTCGCAAAGAGCCTGCGGCGTCCCTCGACGATCCTCTACCCGTTCGAGCGGCTCGAGGACCCCCAGTTCCGCGACGAGGTGAGGGTCGCGGCCGGTAAGCCGCTCGGCGTGGGCCACGTCTGGGACAACTACCGCGGGGTCCACGCGCTGAACATCGCTACCTGCATCAGCTGCAACCTCTGCGCGTTCTCCTGCCCGGACCTGTGCATCGAGATGGTGAGCGTCCCCGGTGGCGATCCGAAGCACCCGAAGAAGTGCCCGGAGATCGACTACGGCAAGTGCAGCTACTGCGGCTTCTGCTCCGACGCCTGCCCCGAAGGGTGCCTCACCATGACGACGCGCTACGAGCTCGCGACGCCGAAGCGCTCGGAGATGGTCTACTCGCCCGAGAAGCTGTACGCCGTCTTCCAGCACAAGCTCCCGATGAACCCGATCCGGCTGGAGCGGCCCGAGAACGAGGACGCGATCCTCCTCGACCCGCCGCTCTGCATCGGCTGCAACGCCTGCTCGCGCGATTGCCCGACGCAGTGCATCACGATGCTCGACATCCCCCGACCGGAGGCGAAGCCCGGGGAGAAGCTCCCGAAGCGGATCTGGAAGGAGCCCGTCGTGAACGACTCGGACTGCGTCCGCTGCGGCACGTGCATCAGCGTGTGCCCCAAGGACTGCCTCTTCTGGGGGACGCGGAAGTGAGCCTCGAGGAACTCGCGTTCCTCGCGCTGGCGCTCGTCGCCATCGTCACGGCGTTGCTCGCGCTCCTCGTCCGCGAGCTCGTCCACACGATCCTGTGGATCGCGATCTTCTTCGTGGACCTGTCGGCGATCTACTTTCTGCTCGAGGCGCCGTTCCTCGGCGTGCTCCAGCTCGGCGTCTACGCCGGCGCGGTCACGGTCCTGCTGCTGTTCGGGATCATGCTCACGCGCAAGCGGATCTTCTCGCGCGAGGCCGCGACGGGGATCGGCCCCGTCCCGCTCGCCCTCGCCCTCGTGACGTTCATCTTCCTCGTGAGCGCGGTCGGCCAGCTCCCCCAGAACGAGCTCGCGATCCAGACCTACGATCCGAGCGCGCTGAGCGTCAACCTGTTCGGGCCGAACGGCGCCTGGCTCATCCTGCTCGGGCTGATCATGCTCTCGGGCGTGAGCGGGGCGATCTATCTCGTCCGGGAGGGGCGCGATTGACCGACCTCGCGCTCACCGGCTTCCTGGGCCTCTCCGCGGCCCTGCTCGGCATCGGCCTCTTCGGCATCCTGACGCGCCGCAACTTCATCCTGCTCCTGATCGCGGTCGAGATCGCGATGAACGCCGCGATCCTGAACTTCGTGTACTTCGCGGCGTTCCCCGCGTCCGGGACGAGCGGCCTCAACGGCCAGGCGATCGCGGTCGTGCTCGTCGGCTTCGCGGCGACCGAGGTCGCGGTCGGCCTCGCGATCGTCCTCGCGCTCAACCGGCTCAAGGGAACCATCAACGTCGCCCAGGCGACCGATCTCAGGCTGTAGGGGGGAGGCGCGACGGTCGGACTCAGCGCGCTGTTCGACTGGGCGTTCCTGGTCCCGCTCTTCTCGGTCGCCGGGTTCGTCACCGTCGGGCTCGCCGGCCCGCGCCTCGCCCGCCTGGAATGGGGCGGCTGGCTCGCCGTCGCCTTCGCGGGGGCCGCGATGGTCCTCGGGGTGCTGATCGCCCTCGGCGAGATGCTGAACCCGGGGACGTACGCGAACGTCCAGTTCACCTGGCTGCACCTCCCGCCGTCCCCGGGCCTGTTCCCGCACGGCTTCTCGCTCGTGATGGGGACCCTCGTCGACCCGCTGAGCTCGCTGATGCTCGTCGTCGTGACGGTCGTCGGCTTCCTCGTGCTGCTGTACTCGATCGGGTACATGCACCACGACCGCGGCCTGCCCCGCTACTACGCGGAGCTGTCGCTGTTCCTCGCGTCGATGAGCGGGCTCGTGCTCGCCAACAACCTGCTCGAGTTCTTCCTGTTCTGGGAGCTCGTGGGGGTCTGCTCCTACTTCCTCATCGGCTTCTACTATGAGAAGCCCAGCGCGGCGAGCGCCGCGAAGGAGGCGTTCCTGGTCACGCGCGTCGGCGACATCCTGTTCCTCGCCGGGATCTTCCTCTACTTCGCGACGCTGGGCCAGGTCGGGCCGAACGGGGGCTGGGCCGCGAACGGCTTCGTCTTCGCGAACGGGAGCGCCCCGTTCCTGCCCGCCGTCACCGGGGCGAACCCGACGATCCTCACGATCGCCGGCCTCTTGATCCTCGGCGGGGCCGCGGGCAAGAGCGCGCAGTTCCCACTGCACGTCTGGCTGCCGGACGCGATGGAGGGCCCGACGACGGTCTCGGCGCTGATCCACGCCGCGACGATGGTCGCCGCCGGTGTCTACCTGCTCGCGGTCACCAGCGTGTTCATCGGGTTCACGGCGACCGACCAGCTCGTCATCGTCGCGGTCGGCGGCTTCACCACGTTCTTCGCGGCGACGATGGCGCTCGTCCATCCGGACATCAAGCGGGTGATCGCCTACTCGACGATCAGCCAGCTCGGCTACATGGTGCTCGCCGTCGGCGCCGGCTTCGCCATGGTCGGCCTCTACCATCTGTTCACGCACGCGTTCTTCAAGGCCCTGCTGTTCCTCGCCGCCGGCTCGGTCATCCACGCGGTCGGCACGCAGGACCTGTTCCGGATGGGCGGCCTGAAGAAGCCGATGCGGCTCACCGCGATCGCCTTCGCGATCGGCGGGCTCGCCCTCGCCGGCATCCCCCCGTTCGCGGGCTTCTGGAGCAAGGACGACATCCTCGGTTCGGTCTACGGGACGCTGGGTGCGCATCCGGACTACTGGCCGTTCTTCCTGCTCGCGTTCGCCACCGTGTTCCTGACCGCCTACTACATCTTCCGGGCCTGGTTCCTCGCCTTCTCCGGGTCCGCGCGGCGGGACCCGGGCCTCCCCGAGGCGCACGAGGCGCCCTGGGTGATGCGGGTGCCGCTCCTCGTGCTCTCGGCCTTCGCGGTCGTCGGCGGCCTGTTCGTCTTCGTGCCCGGCTTCGACGCGCTGTTCGTCACCGGCGCCCCCGGCATCCCGCCCGCGCTCGGACCCGCGGACCTCACCCTCTCGGGGATCAGCGTCGCCCTCGGCGCGGGCGGGATCCTGCTCGCCTGGTCGATGTGGGGCAACGGGCGCGTCTTCGTGCTGAGCGAGACGAGCCCGCTGCAGTCGGCCCGCCGGCTGCTCCTCAACCGCTACTACTTCAAGGCCGCCTACGACGCGATCGGCCTGCGGCTCGTCTACTCGGCCGCGCGGGCGGCCGACTTCTTCGACCGGTTCGTGATCGACGGCACGGTGCGGGGCCTCGAGCGGATGTTCGCCGCCGCGAGCGACCGGCTGCGCCGCCTGCAGTCCGGGGTCGTCAGCGACTACGCGGCCTACGTCGTCGCGGGCCTGCTCGCGGTGTTCGTGCTGCTGCTCATCGTCGGGCCGTACCTGCTCGCGCGGGTCGGAGGCGCCTAGATGGTGCCGCTGATCAGCCTCATCCTCGCCACGCTCGTCGTGGGGACGCTCGCCACCTTCGCGGCGGGCACGCGCGCCCGCTGGGTGGCGCTCGCTACCTCCGCCGTGTTCCTGGCCGAGGTCGCCTTCTTGTTCCTCGGCTATCCGGGCTGGCCGGGCTACTCGAGCGCGCTGGTGCCGGGCTTCTCCGACACCGAGACCTACACCTGGATCCACCTGTCGTGGCTCACGATCAACTACTCGGTCGGCGTCGACGGCATCTCGCTCGTCCTGATCCTCCTGACCGCGATCCTCCAGATCGTCACGGTCGTCTACTCCTGGGGCGAGTCACGTCGCCCGGGCGCCTGGTTCGGGCTCGTCCTGCTCACCTGCCTCGGCTCCTTCGGCGTCTTCGTCGCGCTCGACATCCTGCTGTTCTTCCTGTTCTGGGAAGCGGTCCTCGTGCCGATGTTCTTCATCATCGGTTACTGGGGGGGGCCGAACCGGCGCTACGCGGCGCTGAAGTTCTTCGTCTACACCCACGTGGCGTCGATCGTGATGCTCGTCGGGCTGCTGGCGCTCGCCTTCTACTCCGGCGCGACGAGCTTCGACTTCTCGAGCGTCTACGCCGCGGCCCGGTCGCTCGCGCCGGTCACCCAAACCTTCCTGTTCCTCGCCCTCTTCTTCGGCTTTTCCGTCAAGTTCCCGGTCGTCCCGTTCCACACCTGGCTGCCCGACGCGCACGTCGAGGCGCCGACCGGAGGCTCGGTGCTGCTCGCCGGCCTCTTGCTCAAGCTCGGCGGATACGGGCTGATCCGCTGGGCGGTCGAGGTGCTGCCCTCGGCCGTGCACTCCCTGCAGCCGCTGTTGTTCCTGATCGCGTTCGTCTCGATCCTCTGGGGCTCGCTGGTCGCGCTCGCGCAGCGGGACCTCAAACGTCTCGTTGCGTTCTCCTCGATCAACCACATGGGCATCGTGCTCCTCGCGATCGCCCTCGACTCGTCGCTCGGCCTCCTCGCCGCGGTGCTGCTGATGTTCGCGCACGGGATCGTCTCGGCGCTCCTGTTCATGACGAGCGGGAGCGTGCACCACCAGTACGGCACGCGGGACCTCCAGAGCCTCGGCGGCATCACGCCGAGCGGCCCGGCGCTCGCCACGATGATCATGGCCGGCGCGCTCGCGTCGCTGGGCCTCCCCGCGCTCATCGGCTTCCCGGCGGAGTTCACCGCCTTCTTGGCGACGTACAACGGGCTCGGCTACTGGGTGCTGATCCCGCTCGCCGTCCTCGTGGTGACCGCGGCGTTCTACCTGTGGATGATGCAGCGCATGCTCTTCGGGCCCCCGCGCGGGCTCCCGGTCGAGTCCCATCCGCTACCGTGGTACGAGGGGGCCGCGATGGGCATCCTGGTCGCGATGACCGTCCTGTTCGGCATCCTGCCGGGCCTGCTCGTGAACGTGATCGTGAACTCGCCGGTGAAGGGCTTCCCCGGGACGTGATCGCGTGAACGTCCTCGGCTTCGCCGCCCCGTTCCTCCCCGAGCTCGTCCTGCTCGCCGGGGCGCTCCTCGTCTTCCTGCTCGACGTGCTGGGACGCCGCCGCGTGGAGCTCGTGGGCGCGATCGCGCTCGGCGCGACGGCCGTCGCGCTCGTGCTGGTCCTCGCGGACCTCGGCGCCTTCCCGCTCGGCGCGCTCGCGACGATCGGTGCGGGCCAGATCGACGCGGCGCCCGCGGTCGGCAGCGCCCCGCTCTACGCGTTCACCTCCTTCGGCCTGATCTTCCAGGCGATCTTCCTCCTCGCGGCGCTCCTGGTCGCGCTCGCCTCGCTGAGCCGCCCCTCGGGCGAGCGCGGCGCGCCGATCTTCTTCGGCCTGCTGCTGCTCGCCACGCTCGGGATGCTGCTCGTCGCCGTGGCGAGCGACCTCATCTTCCTCCTCCTCGCGATCGAGGTCGTCAGCATCCCGAGCTACCTGCTCGCCGGCTACACCCGCCGGGACGTGCGCGGCCTGGAGGCCGCGATGAAGTTCTTCATCATCGGCGCGCTCTCGAGCGTGCTCAGCTTCTTCGGCGCCTCGCTGCTCTTCGGCGCCTACGGCACGACGAACCTCTATCTGATCCGCGCCGCGGGCTCCGCGGTCGGCGACCCGACGCTGGTGCTGCTCGGCTACGCGTTCCTCGTCGCCGGCCTCGGATTCAAGGTCACGCTGGTGCCGTTCCACGCCTGGGCCGTCGACGTGTACGACGGCGCGCCGAACGACGTGAGCGCCTTCCTCGCCGGCGGGACCAAGAAGATCGGGATCTTCGCCTTCTTCCTCGTCTTCCTCGGCCCGGTGCTCGTGGTCGAGGCGGGCAGCGGCAGCAGCTACGGTCTCTTCGGGGGCGCGGTCGCGCTCGGTCCCAGCGTCCAGGTGACGCTCGGGGTGCTCGCCGTCCTCACGATGACCCTCGGCAACGTCCTCGCGCTCCTGCAGAAGGAGATGAAGCGGATGCTCGCCTACTCCTCGATCAGCCAGGCCGGCTACATGCTGATCGGCATCACGATCGGCACCGCGCCGGCGCTCGCCGGGGCGACCCTCCAGGTGTTCGCCCACGTGCTGATGAAGACCGGCGCCTTCCTCGTGGTCGGCGCGGTCGCCGCGCTCGGGGTCGGCCCGCTGATCGAGGACTGGCGGGGGATCGGCGCTCGCCGACCGCTGCTCGGCGTCTCCTTCGGGCTCATGCTGCTGAGCCTCGCCGGCGTCCCCCTCACCGTCGGCTTCGTCTCCAAGTTCATCCTGTTCAGCGCCGCGGTCGAGGCCAAGGGCTGGTTCCTGTGGCTCGCGGTCGCGGGCCTGCTCAACAGCGCGCTGAGCGTCTTCTACTACGCGCGCGTGCTGAAGGTGATGTTCTTCGACGCGGCTGCCGCGCCGGCGGCCGCGCTCGGCGCGGTCGAAGGCGCGAGCGGACCGCCGATACTGCCGCTGGGGGGCCTCGGCTACGGCCGGGCCGCCTCGATCGGCCTGATCGCCGCGCTGATCGTCCTCTTCGGCGTCTACCCGCAGCCGGTGATCGGGGCGATCCAGAGCGCGGCGGCGCACTTCGTCCAGGTGGGGGCGTGAGGGCATGGAGCGGTTCGACGTCGTCGTGGTCGGGGCCGGTCCGGCCGGCGCGCTCGCGGCGCGCGCGGCGGCCGAGGCGGGCGCGACGACGCTCGTCCTGGACCGCCGCCCCGAGCTCGGTCACCCGGTCCAGTGCGGCGAGTTCGTCCCGGCGCCCCAGGAGCTGCTCGACCTGTTCGGCGCGCGGGAACTGATCGCGGACGCCTACGAGATCCCGCCGGGAACGGTCCTGCGCTCGACGCGCTGGATGACCTGCGTGTCGCCCTACGGCCATCGCTTCCGCTTCCCGCTCGCGGGCATGACGCTCTCGCGCCGGGCCTTCGACAAGGCGCTCGCCTTCCGCGCCGAGGGGGCCGGCGCCCAACTGCGCTTTCCCGCCGGCGTCGTAGGGCTGCGGGGCGACACGCTTCGCCTCGCGAGCGGCGCGTCGGTGCAGGCGGGCGCGGTCGTCGCGGCCGACGGGCCGCTCTCCACGATCGGCCGCGCGCTCGGCTTTTCCCCAGCCCGCGAGATGTTCCGGATGGTCACGGCGACCAGCGACGGCCCGCTCTCCGACGGCATCGATCTGCACTTCGGCCGCGCCGCGCCCGGCGGCTACGCCTGGTCGTTCCCGCGGGCGCACGACCTGAACGTCGGCCTCGGGGTGAGCGCGCTGTCGCCCGGCCGATCCCTGGACGGCCTGCTCGACGCGTTCGTCGCGCGGGAGGGGATCGGGCCGGTCCGGGAGCGGACGCACTGGTGGGTCCCGATCGGGCCGCCGCCCGAGAGTCTCGTGCGCGGTCGGGCGCTGTTCGCCGGGGACGCCGCGAACCTCGTCATGTCCACGAACGGCGCCGGCATCCCGACGGCCATGCTCAGCGGCTGGCTCGCGGGCCGCGCGGCGGCGCGCTTCGCCCGGGAGGGCCGTCCGCTCGCCGAGTACGACACCGCGTGGCGGACCGCCCTCTACGCGCCGCTCGCGCGCGCGGCGCGGATCGAGCGCCTCGGCGAGCGGTTCGCCCGGCCCGATCCCCTGCTCGCCCTGGGCATGCGCTTTATCGGCTCCTCGGGTCTCGATGCGATGATGCGGCTGCGCTGGCCGGGGCGACTCGGAGGCCGATCGTGAGCCCATCGGCGGCCCGGGAGCCGCTCGAGCCGTCGCTCGAGGCGCTCGTCACCGAGACGTTCGGCGCCGAGGCGCTCGGACAGGTCGCCGAGCTGATCCCGGCGCTCGCGCGCGATCTGGCCGACATCGACTGGCGCCTGAACGAGGTGCTCGGCTCGACGTACGCCCAGCTCACGGAGGCCGCGCGCTACGCCTGCGCGACCGGCGGAAAGCGGGTCCGCCCGCTCCTGATGGCGGTCGCCGCGCGCGCCCTCGGGGCGAGCTCGACCGGCCGGGTCCAATCGCTCGCGGCGGCCTTCCAGCTGATCCACACGGCCACGCTCGTCCACGACGACGTCATCGACCACGCCGAGACCCGGCGCGGGCGCCCGTCGATGCCGCGCGCCTTCGGGGTGCCGCTCGCGATCGTCTCGGGCGACTACCTGTTCGTGCGGGCGTTCGAGCTGGCGGCCGAGTACCCCCGCTCGATCATCCTGCGCTGTGGCGAGGCCTGCGCCGACCTGGTCGAGGGGGAGGTCCTCCAGGAGTCGTCCCGGTTCGACCTCTCGGCCGGCCGCGAGCACTACTTCCGCATCGTCGAGCGCAAGACGGCGGCGATCATCGCCGCGGCGCTCGCCTCGGTCGGCGAGATCGAGGCGGCCGCCGCACCGGTGACCGACGCGCTCGCGAGCTACGGCCGCGCGCTCGGCATCGCCTTCCAGATCCGGGACGACCTGCTCGACGTCTACGGCGACGCCGACCTGCTCGGCAAGCCGCTCTACACCGACCTCCGGGAGGGGAATCCGACGCTCGTGAGCCTGGAGGCGTTCGCGCGCCTCGACCCCCGCCACCAGGCCGAGTTCGAGGGGCTCTTCCAGCTCCGCCGCAAGCGCACGAAGCACCTGCTCCGGCTGCGCGAGCTCTGCGACCTGGCCGAGGCGGCGCCCGCGGTCGCGCTCGCGGCGCGCGAGTGGGCCGACCGGGCGGTCCGCGCCCTCGAGCCCGTGCCACCGGGGCCGCACCACCAGCTGCTCGAGCTGCTCGCCCGGGGCGCGGCGGAGCGGCGCTTCTAGCGCCCGTCGAACGAAAGCTACAAGACCGACCGCGCGGCTCGATGCCCCCACCGCGCGACCGATGAGCCCCGCGTCCTCCTCCGAACCGGTCGCCTTCGACCATCTGCCGCCGCCGTGGGAACCGACCCCGGTGGTGCCGCGCCGCCCCCTCGGCGTCGCGGTGATCAGCGTCCTGATCGCGCTGCTGGGGCTCGTCCTGGTCCTGGCCGGCCTGCTCTACCTCCTCGGCGCCTACCTCGGCCCGTTCGTTCCCGCGTCGCTCGTGCTGGTCTCGTCGATCGACGTCTGGGGCGCGCTGATCATCGTGATCTTCGGCGCGGCGCTGCTCGGGATCGCGACCTCGCTCTGGCGCCAGGAGACCTGGGCCCTGTGGACGACGGTCGTGCTCGTCTTCGCGACGACGGCCTACCTGTTCTTCACGGGCTCGATCAACGTGCTCCTGCTCGTCCTCGTCGTCGTCTTCGTCTACCTTATCTCGGTGCGCCGATACTTCTACTGATGCGGGTCGTCCTCGCCGAGCTCGCCCCGCGGCCCGGCGACCTCGCCTCGAACCTGGATCGGGTGCGCGCGGTCGCCGCCGCCGCGACCCCGGCCGATCTCCTGGTCTTCCCGGAGCTGTTCCTCTCGGGCTACCGCATCGGCGACCGCGTCCATCGGCTCGCCCTGCGCGATGGGGACGCGAGCGCGGCCGCCCTGCGCGCCATCGCGCACGACTCCCGGGCGACGCTCGTCGTCGGGGCGCCGTTCGCCTCGCCCGCGCGGGCCGGCGAGGTCCACAACGCCGCGATCGCGGTGCGGCCCGACGGCGACGTCCACGTCCAGGTCAAGCGCTACCTGCCGACGTTCGGCCCGTTCGAGGAAGGGGCCCAGTTCACCCCGACCGACGCGAGCGAGCCGATGCCCCTCGCGGCCCACTCCGTCGGTCTCGAGATCTGCTACGACGTCTTCTTCCCGGAGGTGTCGCGCGGCCTCGCGCTCGCCGGGGCCGAGCTCCTGGTCGTCCTGTCCGCCTCGCCGGTGACCAGCGGCCGACTGTTCCAGCGCCTGCTGCCGGCCCGCGCGATCGAGAACGCGGTGCCGGTCGTCTTCGTGAACCGCGTCGGGGTCGAGGACGGCCTCGTCTTCGCCGGGGAGTCCGGCGCTTGGGACGCCCGCGGCGAACCGATCGCCCGCGCGCCGGTCGACGGCGTCGCGCTCGGGCCGGACGAGTCACTGACCCGCGCCGAGATCGACCTCGCCGAGTCGGCCCGCTGGCGGCCGTTCCGGCCCGTGCTGCGCGACGTCGCGACCCGTCCGGCCGCGTCCCCGTCGGCCTAGGGGGGTCGCACCCATCGACTCGAACGTCGGCCTTATAGCGCTGCGGCACCCGCAGAACGCTCGGTGGCGCCGTCGGCCTCGATCGCCCAGCAGCTTGCCGCGAAGCAGCGGGAGATCTCCGTCGCCGAGTTCTTCGAGCGGAACCGCCAGATCCTCGGCTTCGACAATCCCCAGCGCGCGCTCCTCACGACCGTGAAAGAAGCGGTCGACAACGCGATCGACGTGGGCGACGAGGCGCGCCTCCTGCCCGAGGTCGTGGTCGAGATCGCGAAGGAGGGCGAGGACCGGCTCCGGGTCGCGGTCACGGACAACGGGCCCGGGATCCTGCGCCGGGAGATCCCCAACGTCTTCGCCCGTCTCCTCTACGGCTCGCGCTTCCACTCCAACCGGCAGGCCCGCGGCCAGCAGGGGATCGGGATCTCGGCGGCGGTCCTCTACGCGAACCTGACGACCGCGCGCCCGGCCCACATCGTCTCCAAGGTGGAGGAGGAGGAGGCGGCGCACGTCCTCGATCTGTTCATCGACACCCAGAAGAACCAGCCGCGGATCGCCGCCGAGGACCTCGTGCTCTGGGACCGCCCGCACGGGACCCGCGTGGAGCTCGTCCTCAAGGCCCGCTACCAGCGCGGCCGCCAGTCGCCCTACGAGTACCTGCGCGGCACCGCCATCGTGAACCCCCACGCCCGGCTCGTCCTCGTCGAGCCGGACGGCGCCCGCGTCACCTTCGAGCGGGCCGCTCAGGAGCTGCCGCCGCTCGCGAAGGAGACGCTGCCCCATCCCTACGGCCTCGAGCTCGGCGAGCTCGGCTACCTGCTCAAGGCGAGCCGGCGTCCGAGCCTCGGCGAGTTCCTCGCGAAGGACCTCGCCGGGGTGAGCCCGCGCGCGGCGAAGGAGGTCCTCGCGCGCTCGGGCGTGGCGGCGCGCGTCGCCCCGGCGTCCATCCAGGGCGAGGCGCAGGAGCGCCTGCTCGCCGCGCTGCACGCGGCGCCGCTCGTGGCCCCGTCGTCCGACTGCCTGTCGCCGATCGGATCGCTCCTGATCAAGCGCGGCCTCAAGAACGTGCTCGGCGAGCTCAAGCCCGAGTTCTTCGCGCCGCCGGTGAGCCGCCCGCCCAAGGTCCACGCCGGCTTCCCGTTCCTGGTCGAGGTCGGCCTCGTCTTCGGCGGCGGGCTGGCGGCCGACCAGCCGGTCCAGATCCTGCGGTTCGCGAACCGGGTGCCGTTGCTCTTCCAGCAGGGCGCCTGCGCGATCACGAGCGCGATCGCGAGCATGGACTGGCGGCGCTATGGCCTCGAGCAGAAGGGCGGGGCGGGTCTGCCGGTCGGCCCGGCGGTGATCCTCGTCCACCTCGCCTCGACGAAGGTCCCGTTCACCAGCGAGGCGAAGGAGGCGGTCGCCGAGGACCCCGAGATCGACCGGGAGCTGACGCTCGCCCTGCAGGTCGCCGCCCGCCACCTGCGCACCCACCTGTCCCGGCGGAGCCGGCGCGACTTCGCCGGCGAGAAGTTCGCGATCATCCAGCGCATCCTGCCCAAGCTCGCGGAGAAGACGAGCCACCTTCTCGGTCGGCCGACGCCCGACCTCACTCCGGTGATCACGCGGATCATGGACGTCGTGAACCTGGAGCCGCGCGTCGCGCGCTCGCCCGACGCCGTGCGCCTCGAGCTCGAGGTGACCAACTACACGCCCCGCGCCCGCATCCTCGAGCTGTTCGTCGAGGTCCCGCCGGAGGCGTTCGCGCTCGCCGGCTTCGCGCCAGCGCCCGACGGCACCGAGCCGGCGCTCGGCCGCGCGTGGTGGACGCTCGAGAAGCTCGCCCCGAACGGCCGGACCCGCCTCGCCCTCACGTTCCCCCCCACCACCGACCTCGAGGCGACCGACCTCGACTGGTACGTCGCCGGGATCGACGAGGCCCACCTCCTCGGGGCGGATCCGCTGCCCGGGGACTGGGACGTCCGGCTGCCGCGCACGATCGTCGAGGCGGCCGAGGCGGCGGCCGCCGAGGGCGCGGCGGGGAACGGGGACGGGGAGGTGGACTACGATGCCGCGGAAGCGGGCGAAGGGCGCAGCGACGACGACTGACGAGGCGGACCTGCCCGCGATCCGGGCCGACGCGCTCGCGCCGACCCTCGGCCTCGCCGAGCAGATCTACGGCCAGCTCGCCTCGGGCGAGATCCCGCGGATGCGCCTGCCGCTGCGCACGAAGCAGAACCTCGCCTTCCAGTCGCGCGAGGGCGTCTGGCGGCTCGGGAAGGCGATGGGCACCCGCAGCGCGCGCAAGCTCGACGGCGCGCTGATGCTGCTGCGCACGTTCTACCTCGTCGACTTCATCAACGAGATGGCCCGGGACCGCAAGACCTCGACCCTGCGGGAGCTCTACTACATCAGCGAGGCGTGGGAGGATGCGAAGTTCCACAGCGAGGACGAGTCGAACCTCCTGATCGAGGACCTCGAGGTGATGTGCACGCGCCTGCGCGAGGACTTCCGACTGCACCCGGAGGAGAACGGGGCGAGCGTGATCGGCGACCTCACGATCAAGGAGCGCAACCGCAAGGGCGTGGTCAAGACGATCAACTGCCGCGACGACGTCGGCGACGGCGGCTACTCGCTGCCGTTCAACGTCGAGAAGGAGAAGATCGAGTTCGTCGGCACGAACGCGAAGTTCGTGATCGCGATCGAGTGCGGCGGCATGGTCGATCGCCTCGCCGAGAACGACTTCGACGAGCAGCGGGACGCGATCCTCCTCCACCTCAAGGGCCAGCCGGCGCGCTCGACCCGCCGGTTCCTGCGCCGGATCACCGAGGAGCTCCACCTGCCCGTCGTGGTCTTCACCGACGGCGACCCCTGGTCGTTCCGCATCTACGCGAGCGTCGCGTACGGCGCGATCAAGACGGCGCACCTGTCGAACTACCTCGCGACCCCGAGCGCCGAGTTCCTCGGCGTCACGGCGAGCGACATCGAGAACTACGACCTCCCCTCCGACCGGCTCAGCGAGCAGGACGTCCGCGCGCTCGAGGCCGAGCGGACCGACCCGCGCTTCTCGACGGCCGAGTGGCGCTCGGAGATCGAGCTGATGCTCAAGAACGGCAAGAAGGCCGAGCAGCAGTCGCTCGCGAAGTACGGCCTCAACTACGTGACGGACCACTACCTGCCCGAGAAGCTCACCGAGATGGGGATCCTGTAGGCCCCCCGCGCGGGCGCCGTCCGGCAGCCTTAAGGCCCCCCGGTTGGGTGCGGCCGCGATGATGTGGACCCGCGCCCAGCGCTACGTGGCCGAGTTCGTCGGGACGTTCGGCCTGCTCCTGTCGGTCACCGGAGCGGCCCTGCTCTCGCTCAACGTCGACGCCGGTTTCTACTCGGCCGACGCGCGCGTGCTGCTGATCAGCCTCGCGCTCGGGCTCGGCGTGATCGGCATGGTCTACGCCTTCGGCGACGTCTCGGGCGCCCACCTCAACCCCGCGGTCACGGTCGCGATGTGGGTCAGCGGGCGGACCAAGGCCGGCGACGTGGTCCCGTACATCGTGGCCCAGCTCGCGGGCGGCCTGCTCGCCGTCGGCGTGATCGCGGGCGTCGCCTACGGCTCGGCGCCGCTGTGGTCGGCGGCCCAGTCGGCGGCGCTCGCCTCGCAGGGCTACCGCGGGAACGGCGCGCCCTACGGCGTCGCGGTGGGCTCGGTCTTCCTGCTCGAGGTCGTCCTCACGCTGTTCCTGGTCCTCGTGATCCTGCGCTCGACCCAGCGCGAGAACTTCTCGAAGAACCTCGCCCCGGTCGGGATCGGCCTCACGCTGATCATGACCAACCTGGTCGCGATCCCGATCGACGGCGCCTCGGTCAACCCCGCCCGCAGCTTCGCGCCCGCGCTCCTGTCGGCGATGTGGCCCGGCGACCGCTGGGCGATCCAGCAGGACTGGTTGTTCTGGGTCGCGCCGATCGTGGGCGGCGTGCTCGCGGCCCTGATCGACCGCTACTACTCCGGCCGCGGCGGGTAGTCCGCGCTAGGCGATCCCGAACGCCCCGAAGGCCGCGGGAGCGAGGAGACGGTCCGCGAGCTCGCGGGGAGCGTAGACGAGCGAGCCCGACGGGCCCGCGACCCGGCGCCAGGCGATCCCCTGCTCGGAGAACTCGGCGCGTTCGGCCCCGACCTCCACCACGGGCTCGCTGAGCCGGACCGGCACGGTCGCGCCGTCGCGCGCGATCGCGAGGACCTCGTGGGGCTCGTCGAGGACGATCCAGGAAAGGGGGACGAGGAGCTTGAGGTGGACGAGGCGCGGCCGGAACTGGCTCTCGGACTCGGTCTCGGTCCGCGAGAACAGCGCGACCTCCTCCCCGTCGACCGGCGCGAGCCGCTCGAACTGGAAGGAGCGCTGGCGGAACTCGAGGACGTTGACCTCCAGGTCGGCCGCGTCGAGCACGACGCGCCGAGCGGCCCGGCGTACATAAGCGGGCGAGACGCGCGCGTGGCGCGCCGCCGTTTGCCGGGGCAGCGTTATAAACCGCGGACCGTACCCGCGCCGGTTCGGACGCTCTCGGATGAAACGCTCGTCGCGGGTCTGGAAGAAGCGCGGTCACATGCGCTGGAAGTGGCGCAAGAAGCGCATGCGACGGCGCATGCGGGCCCAGAAGATGCGACAGCAGTAGGCGCGGCGGTCGCTAGGCGGTCGCGCGCCCGGGCTCTCGGGCGAGGAAGAGCGCGACGAGCAGGATCCACAGCAGCACGCTGCCGAGGAACAGCCGTTCCAGCAGGCCGCCGGCGACCGCGCTCACCCGCGGCGTGAACACCCCGAGGGCGAGTTCGCCGACGACGAACACGATCACCAACAGCGCGAGCAGGGTGGCCCACCCCTGGGCCGGACGCAGGACGGGGGAGGACGCAAAGTGCGAGGACAATAGGTAGACGCCGATCGCGCCGCCGAGGAACGCGAGGAGCGCGACGACGAGGTGGATCGCTCCGTGCCAGGAGATCGGCGTCGCCGGCACGTCCGTCGGGAAGATCGCGAGGAGGATCGCCCCGACCCCCCAGATCGCCAGCGCGACCGCGCCTCCCCGGTACTCCCCCCACCCCCGGCCCTCCGGACGCACCGTGCGGTAGAATGCCCAGAGGAACAGCAGCGAGAGCGCGCCGCGCACGACGAAGTTGATCGTCATGATCCAGCCGTACGGGCCGACCGCGAGATCGCTCTCGGCGTCCTGGATCGCGCTGTAGTGCGGCGGCAAGAGCTGGACGACGATGTCCAGCACGGCGTAGACCGCGACCAGCAGCGCGACGAGGGCGAAGGCGCGGCGCGCGGAGAGCGGGACCGTCGTCGCCGCCACGGCTCACCGGCCGAGCCGGTCGAGCCGGCGGGCCGCCTTCGTCGTCTTCTTCCACTCCCGGTAGTGGTCGCGGCAGAGCGGGGCGCGCCGGCCTCGCTCGGGCAGCTGAGCGAACGCCTTGCGCGCCTCCGTGAGCGCGAGCCGGCGGACGGACGGCGCGCCGCAGCCCGGCACCAGGCACGGCTCCGCGGCGGCGGCCTCGGGGTCGGGCCCGCCCTCCCGATCGCTCATCGGCGCCCCGAGCGCTCGGCGATCCCCTGGACGATCTCGGGGATCTCGTAGGGAAAGCGGGCCACATGGGCCCCCGAGGCCTCGAGCGCGGCGACCTTGGTCGCCGCGGTTCCGCGCCCGCGCGAGATGATCGCGCCGGCGTGGCCCATCCGCTTGCCCGGCGGGGCGCTGCGCCCGGCGATGTAGGCGACCACGGGCTTCGTGACGTGGTGGCGGAGGTACTCGGCGGCGTCTTCCTCGGCGGTGCCGCCGATCTCGCCGACCATCACGATGAGGTCCGTCTCGGGATCCGCCTGGAACAGGGGGAGCGCGTCGACGAACGACGTCCCGACGACCGGGTCGCCGCCGAGGCCGATGCAGGTCGACTGGCCGAGCCCGTGCTCGGTGATCCCGTTCACGATCTCGTAGGTGAGGGTCCCGCTCCTTGAGATCACGCCGACCCGGCCCGGACGGAAGACGACGTTGGGAATGATCCCGACCTTGGAGGCACCGGGGGCCGCGATCCCCGGGCAGTTGGGCCCGATGATGCGCGCGCCCCTCGCGCGCGCGTAGTGGTACATCACGAGCATATCGTGGAACGGGATGTGCTCGGTGACGATCACCGCGAGTCGGAGGCCCGCGTCGACCGCCTCGAGCAGGGCATCCTTGGCGAAGGGCGCCGGCACGAAGATGCAGGAGGCGTTCGCGTGCGTCTCCCGAACGGCGTCCGCCACCGAGTCGAACACTGGGACGCCCTCGACCGCCGCGCCGGCCTTGCCCGGAGTGACCCCCGCGACGACGGCCGTCCCGAACAGCTTCATCTGCCGCGTGTGGACGGTGCCCTGGTGGCCGGTGATGCCCTGGACCACGACCCGGGTGTTCGCGTCGACGAGGACGGTCATGCAGACCCCCGCGCGGCCGCCACCGCGGCCTGCGCGGACTCCTTGAGGCTCGGGATCGACGTGATGCCGCTGCGTCGCAGGATCTCGATGCCCTCGGTCTCGTTGTTCCCGCGGATCCGCGCGACGAGCGGGAACCGGTCCGCGGGCGGTACCTGCTGCATGGCGGCCACCAGGCCGTTCGCGACCGTGTCGCACCGCGTGACGCCGCCGAAGATGTTGAGGAAGACGGCCTTGGGCCGCGCCCGGGCCATCAGCAGGAACGCCTCGGTGACCTTCTTGGGGTCGTCGGTTCCCCCGAGGTCGAGGAAGACCCCGGGCTCGCCCCCGAACTCCTTCAGCACGTCGAGGGTCGCCATCGTGAGACCGGCACCGTTCGCGATCACGCCGATGTTGCCGTCGAGCTGTACGAACGCTATCTCCTTCTCGCGGGCGATCTCCTCGAGCGGCGTCCGATCGTCGCGGATCTCGGCGTACTCCGGATGGCGGAACGCCGCGTCGTCCTCGATGACCACCTTCGCGTCCAGCGCGACGAGTCCCTCCCCCACGACCGCGAGCGGATTGATCTCGACGAGCTCCGCGTCCTCCGCGACGAAGAGCCGCCACAGCGACGAGAGCAGCGCGTCGAGGACCGTCGCCGGACCTCCCGACAGCCCGAGCGACCGAGCGATCTTCCGGCGCTCGTAGGCGGCGAGCCCGGGGAACGGGTCGACGGGGGTCCGGTCGATCGCCGCGTCGTCGACCGACTCGATCTCGACGCCTCCCTGCGGGCTCGCGATGACGATCGGAACGCGCAGTGAGCGATCCAGCGTGATCGAGAGGTAGAGTTCCTTGCCGATCGCGAGCTTCTCCTCCAGGAGGAGCTCGCGGACCTTCTCGCCCTTGAACTCGAGGCCGAGGATGGCGGCCGCGGCGTTCCGCGCCTCCTCGGGCGTGGACGCGAACCTCACCGCACCGCCCTTGCCGCGGCCCCCGGCGAGCACCTGCGCCTTGATCACGCAGGGGAGCGGGACGGCCCCGCGGCGGATCAGCGACTCCGCCTCTTCGGCGGAGCGGGCGACCTCGCCGCGGGGCAGCGCGATCCCGTAGTTCCGGAAGAGACGCTTACCTCGCCACTCCGCGAGCTTGACCATCCTCCGATGCTCCGGCGCGCCGATGCGGGGCCGATAATAAGAGCGGCGGTCCGGCGAACGACTCAGTGGCCCCGAACGCGACGTCGCGCCGTGCGGTGGCGGGGAGCGGCCCCTCGCGGAGTGGCCGGCGACACCGGGTCCAGGTTCGCGAGATCCCGTCCGACCTCGTCGAGCAGGAGGCCGGCAAACTCGATCTTCGGCCCGCGGATCCAGTGGGGGACCGTGCCCCGCCCGATCACGAGCGCCTCGGTGCTCGTGCTCCCCATCGAGGCGATGTCGTTCGCCACGACCCAGTCGACCCCGGACTCCGCCCGCAACGCCTCGCCCTCCTCCTCGAGCCGGCGGGCGGCCTCCCCCGCGAGCAGCTTGAAGCCGACCAGCCGGGTCGGGGGCGGGGCCCACCGGCGCAGTTCGGTGAGAACCTTGGGCGCTCGCGTGAGCGTGAGGGCCAGCTGCGGCTGGCCCCGGGAGGCGATCTTGCCGGAGCGGGGCTCGAGAGTGAAGTCGGAGAGCGCTGCCGGCACGAAGATCGCCGCGGCCGAGGCGAGGGCCGAACGGTGCTCGCGCGCGAGCGCGACGAGATCCCCGACGCTTCTCCACGAGCGCCGGGCCAGGTATGGCGGGACCGGCACCTGCATCGCGCCGGCCCAGAGCTCGACCTCGGCGCCGCGGAAGTGTGCCTGGGTCGCGAGGGCGACCGCCGTCGTTCCCGAACTCTCGTTGGTGATCGACCGGACGGCGTCCAGCGGCTCGCGCGACGCTCCACCGATCACGACCACCGATCGGCCGGTCCACGGACCCCGGCCCAGCCGGTGCAGCACCGCGGCCGCGACCTCCTCGGGGCTCGCGATCTTCTCCTCTCCCTCGGCGCTCGCGCCCGGGATGATCCCGACGCCCCAGCGGCGGAGCTTGTCGAGGCTCTCGGCGACCGCCGGGTTCTGCGCCATGTGCGCGTGCATCGCCGGGGCGATCAGGATCGGCACCCCGCCGCCGAGCGCCACCGACGCGCACGAGGTCACCGGGGTGTCGTCAATGCCGTGCGCGACCTTGCTGATCGTGTTCGCGGTGGCCGGGGCGATCAGGTAGAGGCTGACCCGGTCCTCCCCGGGCCCGAGCAGGGTCACGTGCTCGACATTGCCGGTCAGCTGCGTGACCGCCGGGTGGCCCGTGGCGAACTCGAGCGCCTCGGGAGTCACGATGCGGGTCGCCTCGGCGCTCATGACCGCGTTCACGTCGGCGCCGTGGCGGATCAGCTCCCGAACGATCTTCGGGACCTCGACCGCGGCGATCGAGCCCGACACGCCGACGAGGACCCGGCGCCCCTCGAGAAGGCGCGTTGTCCGGCCACGGATGACCCGACTCGGATGCACCGCCATCGCCCCCGGTAGGACCCCCGCGAGGATGCCCGCCCGTAAAAGAGCGCCCCGGGGCGCCGCGGTCCTTTATCTCCCCGCGGACTTCGAGCGCCGCATGGGCGAGCACCGGCCGTCCGGGGAGGACCCGCCCTCGGCGCCACCCGACCTCCCGTTGCTCGAGGGGCTCGAGCTACCCGTTCTCACCGCGACGAGCCAGTTCGCGGAAGTGGGCCGCGGGGTCGGTCGACCCAGGGCACCGGTGGCGCCGCGGGCCGTGCGTCGAGGGGTGGTCGTGTTCGATCTCGATGGCACGATCCTCGATGACCTGCACCGGATCAGCGAGGTAGCGGCCGACGTGATGCGGACCGCCTTCGGCACCCCGCGGGACGAGGCGCGGGTGCACTACCTCGCGACGACCGGGATGCCGTTCGAGGCCCAGCTGGCCCAGCTCTACCCGTCGGCCCCGGCGGCGCTGCGCGCCGCCACCGCGCGCACGTTCCACCAGCGCAAGGTCGCCGAGGCGTACGCGAAGGCGAAACCATTCGGCGAGGTCTCGAAGCTGTTGAAGCGCCTCGATGCCGAGAGTTGGACGCTCGCGATCTCCACGGGTGCCGAGACCGAGATGGCGGAGCTCTTGCTCGAACGGGAGGGCCTGCGCTACTGGTTCGACGAGGTACTCGGCTCGGCCGACGGCACCAAGCGCGAGCACCTGACCGAATATCGTCGTCGCTACCCCGGCGTCCCGATCTTCCTCGTCGGCGATTCGCGCTTCGACATGGAGGCCGCGGCGTCGACCGACGGGGTCATCGCGATGGGGCGGGCGTCGAAGCTGCCCGGTTGGACCCTCACGCCGCTCGACCTTCGCCGCTGGGGGGCGCGCTGGGCCGACTACTCGCTCTCCGCACTCCCTGCGGCGCTCGCACGGCTCGCGCGACCCCGCGCCCCGCGGACGCGGCGGGCATCGCCGACGCGCTCACGCGGGCCCCGACGGGCGCGTTAGGGCCGGGACCGAGACTCTCACGGCCCGGGGGTCGTCCCCGCGCCGCTTTGAACCCGGGTCGAGGGATCCACAGTCCCCCAGGATAGGCCAAGCTACCCCATCCCGGCCGCGACCGTTGGAGGTCGGAGCGGTACGAAAAGGTTTCCCCGCTCACGGCGGCGGGTCGCCGGCGCCTGGCCGGTTGGGATCGTAGCCGGCCAGCCAGCGACGCCGCGACCGGCGCTCCTCGGTCCCGACGTAGACGAAGAAGGCTCCGAAGCCGATGGCGAGCGCCGAGGCGAACCAGGCGCCGGCGTAGTACCACCCCGCACCGGCCCAAGCGAGCCCCACGGCGAGGGCGGCCCCGAGCCCGACGACGAGCGCTCCGCCCACGAGGAACGTCGTGTCCCGCATCATGTCCGATGCCTCGACCGGCGCGCCCGCGCGCGCCCCGCGCTCATCGGTAGGCCCACACGACGGCCTGGCCGAAGAACCGCCAGGGGACCCCGACGTGGGGGAATCCCGCGCGCTCCAGCGCGGCGACCTCCGCCGTCAAGGTGGAGGGACGGTCGAACCGCTCGTGATCGTGCCATACCTGCTGGGGGCTCGACCAGCTGCGGGCCCGCACGTGCGCGCCCTGGAAGCGCAGCGCGATCTCGGCGTACCGACTGTCGAAGACGGGGTCCTCGGGCAGGTGGTCGTCCGCGTCCCCGAAGTACCCACCGGGAGGAAGACACCGGTAGATGCGGCGGAACAGCCGCCGCTTTTCCGGCTCCGTCAGGTGGTGGATCGCGAGCGCGGAGACGACCGCATCGTAGCCCCGAAGCGGGAACCGACCCAGGTCCCCGGCGATCAGCTCGACGCGCTCCCGGTAGGGACGTAGCTTCGCCCGAGCGCGCTGGATCATCCGGGGGGACAGGTCGATGCCCGTCAGGCGCGCGTGCGGAAAGCCGCCGAGGAGCTGCGCGGTGAGGGTCCCCGTGCCGACGCCCAGCTCGAGGATGCGGAACGAGCGCGTCGCCACGAACGGGATCCCCCACAGGAGCGTCCGGTGGAGGTCGCTGTAGGCGGGCATCGACGCCCGCGCGGCGCGGTCGTACTCGCGCGCCTCCCGATCGAACTCGCGGCGCATGCCGCTCGCCGTCGCGCGTCGGGCCATCGCCCCCGGCAGCGGGTTCGGGGCTTAGGTTTCTCGGGTCCCGTCCAGCGCGTCGCAACGCTAATGACGCTCCCCGTCCCGGAGGGCGCCCCGGCACGAGGACCCCGTGAGCGCTCGCGGAGACCGAGACATCGCGTTCATCCTGGGAGCGCTCGCCGCGCTCCTCCTGATCCTCGCCGGGGGCCTGCGTCTCGTGCTTGGCTTCGCGTTCCTCGCAACCGGGACTCCGCACCTCGGCCTCGGGGAGCTGGGCAGCGCGCTCGTCTTCATCGTGCTCGGACTGCTCGTCGGCTTCTTTGCCATCCTGGGGCGCAGCCGGGGCGCCGAGCGCAGCCTCGCGGTCGGGGTGGTCCTGATCGTGCTGGCGATCGTGGGCTGGCTCGGTCTCGGATTCGCCGGCAGCATCCTCGCCCTCCTGGCCGCGGTGCTGGCGCTGGTGGCCGGGATCCTCTTCGTGGTCGCGGGACGCTAGCGCCGAGCGGCGCCGCGGATGCGTCCCGTCGGGGGACCTACGGGCAGGTGGTGGCCGTCGTGCAGTCGTTGATCGTCACGATGACGTTCGAAACCGACGGCGGGATCGTCGACGGCGTCCCGAGGCCGATGTAGAGGAAGACGGAGATCGCGGAGGTTCCGCTCGAGAGCAGGGTCGTAGAGGTGTCGAAGTAACCCGTGCCGAACGCGTAGTAGACCGTGGCCGGCGATCCGCTCGTCGGCAGGGTGAAGACGGTCTCGACCTGGACGTAGAATCCCGTGGCGTGCTGGCCCTGCGTCGCATTGAGTACCAGCTGGAGGGCCGCGTCCTCCGCGACCACCGCGTAGGTCGGGTCGACCGCAGAGAAGTAGTCGGCGCAGGCGCTGGTCGCGCACTGGTTGATCATCGCGTTGGTCCCGGCGTCCGAGCCGCCGGAGCCCGTGTTCTGAGTCCCCGCGACCGAGAGGGCACCCATCAGCTCGCTCGAGGGGGTCACGAGCGTGGTCGACTGCACCGTCTCGAGCGCGTTGCCCGGAGTGACGACGGTGATCCCGGAACTCTGGGGCGGCGGACTTTGGTTGACGAACGTCGCAGCGAACGCCCAGCTGGCAGAGATCGCGAGCAGCGAGACGATCGTGATCGCATAGACGGTCCTTCTCTCCATTTTGCCGGACATCGTCGCCAACCCTCTCGGTAGGGAATGAATTCTCGAACTACGTATTTATACGTATTGCGTCCGTGGGTACGGTCGGAGGCGCTCCGGCACGAGCGAACCGCGGGTCGATGGCCGACACGGCGCACCTCCGTGCGACGGCTCGGGCCCGTATGCCGACTGAGGCGGCCCCCGCGGAGTCGTTGGGCGACGGCCTCGCCGCGAGCTGGCCCCTTCTCGCCGCTGCCGCGGGCCTGTTCGTCGGGGCCGCGGTCGTCTTCGAGCGGGCCCCGCACGTGGGCCCGAGCGACTTTCCGCTCTGGGGCCTGCTGATCGCGCTCGGGTTCATCGCGGGCATCGGCGCCACGCTCTCCTGGTTCTACGCGACGAGCGCGACGACCGTCGCCCCGGAGGTGGCCGCGCCGAAGGCCGAGCTCGCCGGCGCGACCCGCCGTGCGCCGGCGGGCGAGGGAGGCCGGCCCGTCCCCGAGGCCCGTCGGGCAGACGACGGGGCGGCGGGAGCCGGGGCGTGGGACGAGACCCTTCTCGTGGCGCCGGCCGTGAGCCCGCGGGTCGTCCGGCCCCCGCCCGCGCTGTCGGAGGAAGAGGTCGATCGCGCGCTCAACGAGATCGACCGTATCGAGGAGCAGCTCTCCCGGCGGCCCGAACCGAAGCGGCCGCGCGGCGAGCCGAACGGACGCGCTTAAGAACGACGGGCCCTCGCTCCGTCGATGGCGCTGGTCCCGCTCGCCGGTGTCGATCGCACCACCCTGCGCTGGCTCCGCCGGACCGAGCGGCCGGCGGCCTTCGCGCTGCTCGCGGGCGAGTCGGCGGTCGCGGAGCTCGAGTGGAGCCGGGTCGACGGGAGCCTGGCGAGCGGTCGGACCGCCGATGCGGCCTGGACGCTCAAGCGGATCGGCTTCCTCCACCCCCGACTGACCGTGCGCGCCGCCCCGGGCGGCCCGGACGTCGCCCGGGTATCGATCCACTTGAACTACCACCGCATCGAGCTCGCCGACGGCGGCGCGTTTCGGTTCCATCGCGCAGGCCTCCTCGTCCCGGCCTGGAAGGTCAGCACGGAGGATGGGGCGGAGCTTCTCCACGTGGAGCCGGTCCGCGAGGGGCGCCGCCTCGTCGGCGGGGCCGTGATCGCGAGCGACGCCGGCGCCCGCGCCCCGGAGCTCCCGCTGCTCGCGATCGTGAGCTGGTACGTGATCGTGTTGGCGTGGTTCGAGGACGAGGCACTCGTTCCGTTCGAGGGCCCCGACGCCCCCGCGGGCGCCGGCTGACCTCGTCAGCGCTGGACCGACGTCGAGCGCAGCTGCGCGAAGCAGGCCGAGCAGAGGTTGTGCAGGCGCTCCCAGCCCTCGGCGGGAACGTCGGTGATGCGCGAGATTGGCGTCCCGCACTGGTCGCAGACGAGCTTGCCGTCGCGGATCATCGAGCGCGCCCCGGTTCGGGCGGCTCGGCCAGTCCGAACCCCTACTAAAGGGGAGGGCCGGGCGCGGGGAAGCCGAGCGCGCTGAGGAGCCGCGGGAACATGAGGTCGTAGCGGTGGCCGCGATCGAAGTGGGTCCCCTCGTACTCCTCGAAGTCGACGGCGGCGCCCTGCTGGCGAACCGCGGCGGCGAAGATCCGGGCGCTCACGTCCAGGCCGAACTCGTCCTGCGCGCCGGCGTCGACGTAGAGGAGGCGGATCCGGCGGGCCGCGCTGGCGAAGCGGGGCTCGGCGACGAAGCGCACGGGATCGCGCGCGAGCCACCGCGCCCAGACCTCGGGCCGTAGCGCGCCGGTCTCCAGGTCGAACGGGAGGTCGAAGCGTCCGGGCTCGTCCTCGATGGGAGAGTAGGCGGAGGCGTAGGCCATCGTGGAGAGCGCGCGAGCGCGCGGGTTGGAGGGGACGAACGGCCCGAGCGAACCTTCGAAGGCCTGGCGAAGGAACGCCTCGGGTCCGCCGGCTCGGCGGATGACCCGGAAGGCGATCGGAAAGTCGGGAGGATAGCAGTACTCGAAGTACGCGTCCCCCGCGTTCGACGCGAGCGCGCCGAAGACCTCGGGGAATCCCAGCCCTAGCGAGATCGCCCCGTATCCTCCGCTCGAGGTGCCGAGCACGGCGGTCGGACCCGTCCCGTACCGTCGCCGGACCCACGGAACAATCTCGTCGGTCACGTAGTCGGCGTAGCGACCGGTCGCGGAGGAGTTGAGGTACTGGCTGCCCCCGAGCGAGGTCAGGCAGTCCGGGCCGACCATGAGCGCCGGAGGCGCCGCCCCGGTGCGGATCAACCGGTCGAGTCGGCCGACGAGAGAGTCGTCGAGGAACTTGCCGCGCTGGAAGTGCTGGTGGCCCGAGCCGGAGTAGCCGCTCAGGAGCACCAGCAGCGGCAGTCCGTCGCGCGCCCCTCCCGGCGGGAGGTAGACGGGCAGGTCGCGGTCGGTCGGATCGTCCCACGGGTTGCCGCGCAGGACGGCGCTCGCGTGGCGGTGGATCTCGACCGTGCCCGCCAGGCGACGGGGGAACTGCACCTCGCTGCGGGCCTCGACGGGGACGCGCCAGGCCGGCATCTCGCGGGTTATCGACTCCCCGCGAGTTAAAGTCCGTGCGGTTGATGCGACGTGGCGAGGAGGGGCCCGGACGCGGGAATGACCGACGTGGAGCGCCTGGGCCGCTCGGCGTTCGAGGGAGAGCGCCTGCAGCGACCGGGAACCTGGGCGGTGGCGTTCCTCGCGGACTGGTGCCCGTTTTGCCGATCGTTCGGGCCGGAGTTCGAGGGGCTGGGAGGCCCGGGGGCCCACCGGCTGGCGATCGCGGACATCTCGGAGGTGGACGACCCCCGCTGGGAGACGTTCCACATCGACGTCGTTCCGACCGTGATCGTCTTTCGCGACGGCGCGAGCACCGCGCGACGGGATGGGGTCCTCGGTCGCGGTCTCGCGGATGCCGACCTCGCCGCCCTCCGCGCGGAACTCGAGCGCGCCTAGGCTAGGGCGGCCGGGCGCGCCGAGGGAGGGCGCGCGGGTAAAAGGCGGCGCGGACTGGCGCGGGCGTGACGACTGGGCCCGCGCCCCCGCCCGACGCCGGCCGACCGGTGGCCCTCGTGACCGGTGGCGGGACCGGCATCGGCCGCGCGATCGCCGCCGGCCTGGCCGCCGACGGCTACGATCTCGCCATCGCAAGCCGCTCGCCCACCCACCTCGCGGACGGCGCCGGCGAGCTGCGGAAGGGCGGGGCCCGCGTGCTGGCGATCCCGACGGACGTGCGCGTTGCCGAGCAGGTCGACCGGATGGTCGACGCGGTCCGGGCCGAGTATGGTCGGCTTGACCTGCTCGTGAACAATGCGGCCGGCAACTTCCTCGCCCCCGCCGAGAAGATCTCCCCGAACGGCTGGCGCGCGGTCGTCGGCATCGTGCTGGACGGAACGTTCCTGTGCTCGCGGGCCGCGTTCCCGCAGCTCGCCCGCGCGCCGCGTCCCTCGATCGTCAACATCGTTGCCGCCTACGCCTGGATGGCCGGTCCCGGCACCGCGCATTCGGCCGCCGCGAAGGCCGGCGTGCTCGCGCTCACGCGCACGCTCGCGGTCGAATGGGCCCGCCACGGCATCCGGGTGAACGCGGTCGCGCCGGGGCCGGTGCGCACGGAGGGCACCGACCGCCAGCTCTGGCTCTCCGAACCCCTCGTCGAGGCGATCCGGCAGGCGATCCCGCTCGCTCGCTTCGGGACGGTCGACGAGATCGCGGACGCCGTGCGCTTCCTCGCGAGCCCCCGCGCGAGCTACATCACCGGGCAGGTCCTCGCGGTGGACGGCGGCCAGTGGCTGGGCAAGGGCGTGCTCCCGCTCGTCGATGAGCTCGAGCAGCTCGCGCGTGCCGGGCCCGATCGGCGCGGGGGCGACGAACCCGTCAGGTGACCGGAACGTTCCGCTCGAGCAAGTAGGTGAGCACCACCCCGACGAACTGCTGGGGTCGCGTCAGGTGGGGCACGTGGCCCACGTCCGGCAGCTCGCGTACCTGGCCGTTCCGCAACAGCCGCGCCAGCGCCGCGGTGATCCGGTGGAGAAACGGCGGGCTCTGGCTTCCCTCGGTGAGTAGCACTGGGATCAGGAGCTCGGCGAGCGGCGCGGGCGCCGGTGAGAGGGTCTCGGGGTCGTCGAACTCCTCGACCCAGCGCGGTGCGTTCGCCCGGAAGCGGGCGCGGACGAGCTCGGGGAGTCGGTCCCAGGCGCCGGGCTCGCTCGAGAACTGGTCGACGAACTGGGCCGCGGCGGTCTCCACGTCCCCGGCGCGGACCAGCCGCTGGAGCGCCCGAATCCCGTCGAGCAGCCGTTCCGCCTCGGGCGCGGTCGCCGCGTCACCCGCGAGCAGCCCGACGTACGTGGGCTCGTGGGCGACCACGCTGCGGACCATCTCCGGCCGATCGACGGCGAGCCGGAGCGCGACCGCCGCGCCGTAGGAGTGGGCGACGACGTGGGCGGGGTACAGGTCGAGCGCCTCGAGCAGCCCGGCGAGGTCCGCCGCGTCGTCGTGGACCGGGCGCGTCCTCGGCACCGCAGGACTCGCCCCGTGGCCGCGCCGATCGTAGGCGACGACCTGCATCGACTGCTCGAAGCCCGGCACGACCTCCGACCAGCTAGAATGGTCGACCCAGGAACCGTGCACGAGGACGACCGGGTCCCCGGAGGTCCCGTGCAGCTCGTAGTAGAGCTGCGTCCCGTTCGCCTGCGCGCTCGGCATCGTCGCCCTCCGAGGGCGACGGGCGCCGTCGGCCCCTGCCGAGACCGCGTCGCGAGATAGCTTCGCGGTGGCGGCCCGGCGGCCTATATCCCGCGAGGGCCTCTTGCGCCCGAGGAGCAATCCTGAGCGCGATCTTCCAGCGGCCGCTGTGCGACATGGGGGCCGCGTACGACTTTGCGTTCCGGCCGCGAGTCGGGGACGCCGACACCGGGGCCGGCGGTCCGTGCGACGACCGTCCGCACCGGGTGGAGCTGTTCGCGGCGACCGCCGAGCCGGGGGCGACGGACGCCGCCTGGCGCGCGTTCTCGCTCTGCCCCGAGCACGAGGCCCAGCTGCGCGTCTACGACGGCCGGCTCGTCGCGCGGGGAAGCGCGAGCCGGTTCCGGGCCGCGTCGCCGCCGCAGGGGGCGCGGTGACCGACCTGCCGCTCGACGGACTCCAGAGCCGGGTCCGGCTGAACCAGGGGCCGGAGATGCCCGTTCTCGGGCTCGGGGTCTTCCAGACCGAGCCCGGCCCGACGACCCGGCACGCCGTCGCCTGGGCCCTCGCGGCCGGCTACCGGCTCATCGACACCGCGGCGCTCTACGGCAACGAGGCCGACGTCGGGGCGGCGGTCCGCGAGAGCGGGATCCCCCGCGAGGAGATCTTCGTCACCACGAAGCTCTGGCACACCGAGCACGGTCGCGACCGCGCGCGACGCGCCTTCGCGGCAAGCCGGGAGCGGCTCGGTCTCGATTACGTCGACCTCTACCTCATCCACTGGCCGCGGGCCGAGACGCCCGAGGCGCGCCTCGCGTCCTGGGAGGCGCTCGAGGAGATCCACGCGGAGGGCCTCGCGCGCGCGGTCGGCGTCAGCAACTATGCGATCCGGCACCTCGAGGAGATCGTCCACCGCTCCCACCTCGTCCCGGCGGTGAACCAGGTCGAGTTCCACCCGTTCCTGTACGACCCGACCGTACTCCGCTACGCCGCCGAGCACGGGATCCGGGTGCAGGCGTACAGCCCCCTGACCCGCAACCGGCGGCTCGATGACCCCCGGATCGCCGCCATCGCTGAGGAGGTCGGACGGACGCCGGCGCAGGTCCTCGTCCGCTGGGGTCTCGAGCACGGCGTCGTCGAGATCCCGAAGTCGACGCACCGCGAACGGATCGAAGAGAACGCCCGGGTCTTCGACTTCGCGCTCTCCGGGGCGCAACGCGCGGCGCTCGACGCGCTCGCGGACCGCCGTCGCGTCACGCAGTGGAACCCGGAGGAGATCCCCTGACCGGAGCCCGCGCGGGGCGTTCCGCCCGCCGGGCGCGGTCGTGGCGACCAGACTTAATATACCCTGCCTCGGTCAGTCGTACCGAGCGCGCCCATGGTCAGCGTTGAGGTCGCCCACGAGAAGTGCACCGGGTGCACCCACTGCCGCGACGTCTGCCCGGTCACCGTCTTCGAGATGCAGCCTCGCGAGAACTGGCCGAACGTCGTCGACGATCCCCAGGTGGCGGCGAAGTTCCAGTTCCGGGCGGAGAAGTCGGCGGTGATCCACGGGCCGGACTGCATCATGTGCGAGGCCTGCCTGTTCGAGTGCGAGGGCGAGTGCATCACGATCGTCGACGACGAAGGGACCGTCCACCACTCGACGTACAAGTAGGGCGACCCGCCCGCTAGAACGCGGGGTGCTTCGGCCGGTAGAAGGCGCTGCGCACCTCCGGGGGATGCCCGTCCGCCGGGAAGCGGACGCGCACCGCGCTCGAGCGCCCGAACGCGGTGAACTCCAGCGAGTACCAGACCGCCACCCAGTCGCCGGCGGCCGAGCGGAACGCCTCGCCGAAGTGGTACGTCCCGTCCAGCACGCGGCTGAATCGACGCGCGAGCCCGTACGACCAGTCGAGCGCCTCGCCGGCCGAGCTCGGGGCGCCGGAGTGGGGGGGAGGGTCGAGCGGGGCCTCGATCGAGTTCGGCCCGTCGACGATCCCCCGGCCGAGCCGGTACCGCGCCCAGGTCGTGCGGACCCGGCCGTCCCGGGCCGTCTCGTTGAGGAGGACCCAGGAGAACGGGTTCCCCGTCGGCACGACCGCCCCGTACTCCCCGAGGCGCGTCCCGCGCCGGCCGACGACGAGGCGCCCGGCGACGCGGATCGCGAAGTACGCGGCGAAGAACGCGGTGATCGCCCAGAGCGTCCCGAGGTACCAGGCGAAGGGAACGTGGTTGCGCTCGACCCCGAGGAGAAGGTAGAACGAGGCGACCGACACGATCAGCGTCGCGAAGTTGATCGCCCGGTCCGCATCGAGGTGCACCTCGCGCCGGGAGAACGGGAGCAGCGGCGGGACGGCGAAGTTCGTGAACGCGTCCTGGAGCACGTGGCAGAGCCCGCCGATCCACATCACCGCGAAGTAGATCCACGGCGAGCCCGGGGCGAGGAGCGGCGCGACCAGCGCGCCGGCGACCGCGAGGACGGTGATGCCGGTCAGCGAGTGGGTGATGCCGTGGTGGCGCAGGATCGGGAAGCGCCGCGCGATCGGGAGGAACAGGGCGTCCGCGTCCGGCAGGCCGCCCGCGAGCGCGCCGGCGGCGAGGTACTGCGGCTGGAAGCCGACCAGCCCGTAGGTGACGAGGTAGGCGACCAGGATGTGGGTGAACAGGTCCACGGTCGCCGGGGGCGCTTACTACAGGAGCCCCTCTTCCATGACCTCGACCGACTCGACGCCGGGGACCTTGGCGAGGGCGTGCTCGGTCGACTCGAGGACGCCGCCGGCGTCGTCCATCACGACCGAGACGAGCAGCGAGCGCAGCCCGTAGGCGATGTCCTTCGCCTGCATCCCCCGGATCGTGACGCCGGCCGGGATCGACGCCGGGATCGCCCGCGCGACCGCGGCGAGATCGGTCTCGACGCCGTGGGGCATCAGGCGGAACAGGACGGCGACCTTGCCCATGCACCCTCCTCTAGGGACCGTGGAAGTCGCACTTCGGGCAGTGGTAGCCGACGCTCTGGTCGCGGCAGCGCGCGCACCGGGCGATCGTCACCTCGCCGCAACTGGGACAGGAGAACTGCGTCGCGCCCGGCGCCGGCACGACCCGACCGCACGAGGTGCAGTGCACCACGACCACCGCGGCGGAGGCCACGCGAACGACTCACTTCCTCGCCGTCGGCCGACGGCGCGCGGCCACCCGGGTGGCGAATATAAAGAGTGCCCCGAAGAAGGCGATCGCGCCGGCGATGTACCAGACCGTGTCGTCCGGCGCGGGGCCGGCGACGTAGAACGTGACCGAGTACGACGTCGCGCCGCCGGCGAACGTGACGAGACCGTGCTGGTCCGAAAGCGAGGCCGTGAACGTGTGGTCGCCCGAGGCGAGCCCGAGCGTCGGGTAGCGGAAGGTCGCGGTGTAGTTCGCGCCGGCCGCGAGCCTCGGGATGGCGAGCGTCCCCACCGGCGCGCCGTCGAGGTCGATCGTGAGGTTGAACGGCGCGACGGCCGCGTTCGAGCCCGCCACCAAGAACAGCGTGAGCACGAACGGCTGCGCGACGTTCACCCGCAGCGTGACGTTCAGCGTCTGGTTCAGCGTCGCGTTGCGCGAGCTGATCATCACGAGGATCGTCACCAGCTCGGCGATCGACCCGACGGTGAGCTTCGTCGTGCCGGCGATGCCGTTCGTGATCGTTCCGGTCGTCGGGCTCAGCGAGATGCCGGTCGTGTTCGTCTCGCTGGTCGACGCCCACCAGGTCACGTTCCCGATCAGCGTGCCGTTCGCGCTGAACGCCGGGCCGCCGGTGCCGTTGACCGCGTAGGAGGCGTTCGACTGCGTCGAGATCAGCGACGGGCCGGTGACGTTCCCCCGCACCGGCGTCGTCGCGAACGCGACCGGGTGCGCGCTCGCGGCCCCGCTCCCGACCGGGCCGAGGGCGAGCGCGAGAGCGAGGAGGACGAGCACCACGGGGGCCCGGCGCAGTGGGGTCGTCACCGGCGCGTCCACCTCCGGGTCCGCCACCACCGGTAGGCGAGCACTCCGACGACGAGCGCGATCGCCGGCACGAAGCTCACGAGCGGCACGAACCAGTCGGGCAAGCCGCTCGGCGGCGAGGTGACGCCCGGCCCGGTGACGAGGATCGGGGCGGTGCCGTTCGTCGTCGACGCCTTGACGCTCGCGAGCGGCACGTTGAGCGCGGCCGCGGCCTGGTAGGCCCCGCTCTCGTTGACGACCGAGGCCTGCACGGTCACGAAGCCGGCGGGGACGAAGACGGCGGCGCTCGCGCTCAGGCTCACGTTGTAGCTCGCGTTCTCGAACGGATCGAGCGAGACGTTCGCCCCGAGCGGGCCGCTCGCCGAGAGGAACGTCGCGCTCCAGCCGTAGGCCTCGAGGCGCGGCAGGTCGACGATCGAGAGCCGGACGGTCTCGAGGCTGTTGCCGGTGTTGGCCAGGTAGAACGGCACGAGCGCGCTCGTCGGACCCACGGTCGGCCGGCTCGCCACGGCCGCGCCCACGGCGACGCCGAAGGTGGGAACGATCCGCACGGTCGGGGAGAACGCACCGACGACGGTGCCGTTAGCGAGGGCGAGTTCGATGACGACCGGCGGGTGGAGCGTGCTGGTCGCGCCCGGGACCGCGATCGAGACCGCAGCGCTCGTCGTGCCGGCGCCGGCCCCGGGCGCGAGCGTCGCGTTCGCGAACGAGAAGGTGAAGCCCCAGGTCGACGGGCTGCCGACCGGGTGCACGAGCAGGGGGGCGTTGCCGGTGTTGACCATGGCGAAGGCGAAGACCGCGGTCCCCGGCGAGGTGATCGTGGCGGTCGACGATCCCACGGGCGTGACGGCCGCCGTGAGGACGCTCTCGTAGGCGAGCGCCAGCGTCACCCCCACGTTGCCGTTCGAGACCGAGAAGGAGACGAGCGCGGTCGCGGTCGTCGCGACGCCGTAGGGCACGCCGAAGGAACTCGCGCGCGCGCTGTAGGTCCCGGCGGGCAACGCGACCGTGAACGGGACGCCCGGCGCGACGCCCGGATAGACGACCGAGACCCCGAAGGAGTTCGTGAGGGTGACGTTCGCCGGCCCCAGGAGCGGGGCGGCGGCGCTCGGTGAGACGACCAGGACCGTCGCCGTCCACGTCGGGGTCAACGCGAGCGCGAGGCTGGACGGCGCGCTCAGCGAGGCCGGTGCGCTCGCGAACCCGGCGAGGGGCTCCGAGCCGCCGCCCCCCGACGCGTAGATCGAGTAGGTGCCCGGCAGCACCTGCGTCGAGAACGTGCCGCTCGGCGCGGCGACGATCGTCAGGTTGTCGTAGGGGAAGGGACCGAGGAGCCGGACCGTCCCGCTCACCAGGCCCGGGACGCCGGTCGCCGACAGCGTGCCGTTGAGCCAGACGAGATCGGTCGTCGGCACCATCGGTACCGGGCAGCGGGTCGAGTTCGTGCCGATGCTGCACGTCGTGCCGGGACGCGCGGTCCAGGAGACGGTGTAGGCCCCCGCGCTCGAGAGCTCCGAGGTGAGCGCGCTCGCGCCGACGCTGAACGTGGTGTTCGTGGGCAGATCCGCCGAGAACGTGCCGCTCGCCGTCGTGAGCGCGACGGTCGCGCCGCTGGTCGACGTGAGCGTGAGCGGCACCGCGACCAGGAGCGTCGTGTTCGTCGAGCGCTGCAGCGAGCCCGTTACCTCGACGCCGCGGCCCGTGACGCTCAGCGTGGGCGTCGCGGTTCCCCCGGCGCCGATCGTCAGCGGGACGAGGCTCGCGTACTGGACGCCGCCGGCGGAGAGCGTGGCCAGCGCGCTGTAGCGACCGGCGGGCGCGTAGAAGCCGTGGGTGAAGGCCGTCCCGTTGACGGTGGCGTTGAACAGCGGGGAGGAGAGCGCGACCGTGACGTTCGCCGCCGCGCCGCCGCTCGGCAGCGCGAGGGTCCCGGTCGAGTTGCGGGCGTTGACCAGCAGCATCGTCAGGTTCGCCGACGCCGCGCCGATCCCGAGCGCGACGTTCAGTGTCCGCGACGGGAGGTAGAGCGTCGACCCGTTCCCCGTCGGAGCCCAGCCGGTCACCGAGTAGAGGCCCGGCGACAGGCCGGTCGTGAACGAGGGGCCGCCGACCAGGCTCGTGTTCGTCCCGGTCTCGGTCGTCGCGGTGAAGTTGACCCGGATGCCGCCCGGCGGGCCCCCGACGATGCGCAGGTTGACGGTGACCGGGCTCAGCGCGACCGGGTAGACGGTGATCGCGCCGAGCCCGTTGGGCGAGAGCCCGCACTCGCTCGTGGTCGCAAAGCCAGCGGCGGCGACGGTCAGGCAGTACGTGGTCGCCGGGGCCGGGACCACCGACGGGACGTAGGCGATGAGCGTGCCGGAGGCCGTGCTGAGGGCGGTCGCGTTGGCGCCGCCGGAGCCGGCCGACACCGTGGCGGTCGCGGCCGCCGGGTGGAAGAGCTTGCCGTTCGCCAGGCGGCTGCCGATCGAAAAGTGCGCGGCGACCGCCACGGACGGGACGAGCGGCAGGTTGGTCGGGGCGCTCAGGCTCACGGAGGTCAGCGCGGCGTAGACGGTCGAGCCGGCGGTCGTGGTCCCACCGAGGCCGAGGACGCTGTAGCTGCCGCTGGGCAGGTAGAACGCGTACGTCCCGTTGACCGCCCACGTGTAGGACGGGGCTCCGGCGGCGCTGGTCGCGCTGACGAAGAACGTCGTCTGGTTGGTCACCGGTCCGACCGGCACGATCGCCCCCGCGAGTCGGATCGCCCGGGACAGGGGGACCGCGAGCCCGACGCTCGGGCTGAGCGCGCTGGTCGTCACGCTCGCCAGCCCGCTATCGAGCGTCGTCCCCACGTAGCCGATCACCGAGACCGAGTAGTTCCCGAACGGTAGGCGCGCGGTCGCGACGCCGTCGGCCCCCGTCAGCACGACCGTCCCGTTCGTGGCCGCTCGGCCGGCGATCGTGAGGGGGGAGATCGTGGTGTTCGTGAACACCGGCACCGGCGTGAACCGGACGGGAAGGCCGGCGATCGGTGTGCCCGCGGCGCTGACGGTCACCGCGACGGAGACCGTCGGGCGCACGGTGAGGTTGCCCGCGAAGCCCGACCCGGCGTTCGCGATCACGACCGGTACCCCGGCCGAGACGTTCGCCGTCCCGGGGACCGCCGCGCTGAGCGTGTAGTTGCCGGGCGCGTAGGCGGTGAACGAGAAGCCGCCGGAGGAGTTCGTGGTCTCGGAGGCGACGGTCCCCGACGCGTTGCCGAGCGTGACGAACGCCCCCGAGACCGTGTTGCCGAGGGGGTCGAGGACGGTCCCCTTGATCGCTCCGACCGCAAGACCGGCGCTCGCGTTGGTCGCGCCGCCTGGCGTGATCGTGAGCGCCGACTGCGTGAAGTTGTGGCCGGCGTAGAGGACGTCGTAGTCGTAGATGCCCGGCGGCACGTTCGCGAGATCGAAGGACCCGCTCGCGTCCGTCGTCGCCGTGATCTTCGACAGGTTGCCGGCGCCCCAGAGGACCACCTGCGCGCCCGGGACGACCCGGTCGGTCGACGGCTCGTAGGTGGTCGAGTTCGCGGTGTTCCAGTAGACGAGTCCCGACACCGTCCCGCCGCGCAGCGTGATCGTCATCGGGAGGTTCGGCGGGGTGAACGACAGCGCGAGGGCGCTGGGCACCGTGATCGGGATCGACTGGAGGAGCGTCGCGCCCTGCTGCGTGAGCCCCTGAAGGGCCCCGGTCGTGACGTTGAGCGTGTCGTTCCCCGGCGGCAGCACGATCGAGAAGGATCCGTCCGGCGCGGTCGTGACGCTCATGTGCGGGATGCCCCACTGATCGAAGACGGTCACCCGCGCGCCGCCGACGGGTGCGCCGTTCGGGAGCACGAGGTTGCCCAGCACGGTCTGGCCGGGGTAGTACTCCAGGATCGACTCGCCGCCGGAGAAGTAGCGGTAGGCGCTGGTGTTCGCGATGCCGCCGACGGTCTTCTGCAGGTTGAGCGCGCTCGGCTGGTTCATCGCCGTGTAGCAGCCCGAGTTCACCGCGGCCTCGGCGGCGGAGGGGCAGTAGTAGGCCGTCTTGTAGACGACCATGAAGTGCTGCAGCATCCATCCCGGCTCGACCGGGTCGCTCGCCACGGCGCCCTCGAGGCCCGGGATGCCGAACCCCTGTCCGATGTCCGTCCCGTTGTAGCCGAAGTAGGTGCGGTAGATGATCGAGTTGAAGAACGGGGCGAAGTAGTTGACCGTGTAGCTCACGGCGGCGACGTCCGCCGGCACGTCGCCGAGCGGGTAGGTGTTGCCGTCGGAGCCCAGGACGGTGACGTTGAAGTACGTCTGGGGATCGCCCGCCGCGTTGATGATGCGACCGGTGAGGTCCGCCGGCGCGTAGTAGATTCCCGTGTCCTGGCCGCTGAACGGGATCAGCCGGCTGTCCGCCATGTCGTAGCGGATCGACCAGCCCGTGTAGGCCTGGATGTCGTTGTAGAGCGACGCGACCCCCGAGAGGGGCAGCGAGGAGGCGATGAAGTAGGAGACCGCCATGTACATCGCGTTGTCGAGCGTGAGCGTCGTCGGGTCGACCGGCAGGTAGCGCTCGGGGTGCGCGACGACGAGCGCGTAGTCCATCGACTCGTTGACGAGGTAGTTGTGCAGCTGCGTGACGTTGAGGCCATCCCGCGCGAGGATCGTGTTCAGCGCCGCGGGCAGGTAGGATAGCCCGGTCTTCAGTTGCTCGGCCTGCAGCAGCGTCGTCGCGAGGACCGCGATGGCGCTCGACTCGTTCTGCGCGAGCAGGAACTGGCCGGCCGGATCGATCCCGTTCTGGAAGTTGTCGGCGACGCTGGGATGCTGGCCCTGGTCGATCGCCTGGAAGCCGTAGTCCCACCAGCTCACGAAGGCCGGACGGTCCTGCGGGGCGGCGCTCGTATCCTGGGTCGCGAGCCAGTTGTAGCCGGCGCTGTCGTACTGGTTCGAGGTGTCGAGCGATGTGCCGGCGGCGCCGAAGTAGTTCTGGTCGGTCGTCGCGTTTCCCTTCAGCCAGGACGGCAGGGAGTCGTAGACCTGTTCGGAGGCCTGGGCCTTCGTGTTGCTGGGGATCCCGGCGTCGATCCCCACCCAGACGTTGGGGAGCACGATGACGAGGATCAGCAGGAAGATCAGCACGTGGCGGGCCTTGAACGCCTTGCGGAACGCGGCGAACTGGCTTCCCCGGTCGGAGAGCGAGGCGACCGTGCGCCGAAGGGCGGGGTAGCCGGCGACGTCCAGCGCGCGCTCGATCGCCTCCGCGGGCAGGAGGGCGAAGGCCGGACTGCCGAGGAGGAAGAACTTGGCGGCCGAGATCGGCAGGTAGATCGACAGGACACCGAACACGAGGAAGACGACGTGCTGGCGTCGGAAGCGTCCCCGGATCAGCTTCCAGACGAACAGCCCGATGCCGGCGAAGGCGAGGAAGAACGTCACGATCCCGTAGCCGACGACGAGCTGGTCGAACGACGGGGCCTGGGCCTCGGCGACGGTCGAGTAGATCAGCGTCTTGACGAAGTAGCCCTGTCCCGTGACGATGCTGGTGAAGTAGCGGGGCTCGAAGACGAACAGGAACAGCGCCGCGAGCCCGACGAGGCCGACCAGCGCCGGGATCGAGAAGATCCACGGGACGTCCCGCAGGAGCAGGAACGGGAGCATCAGCCCGAGCGTCCCGAAGAACAGGATCAGGGGCAGGTCGAACCAGGCGCTGAACTGGTGCTGGACGATGTAGTAGGGAGCCGCCATCGGGAAGGCGATGAGCCCGGTGATCGCCGTCGCGACGTAGAGTCCGAAGGAGTCGACGCGGCGGATCCGCTCGACGACCATCAGGATCACGAGGGAGATCCCGATCACGACGATCGCGTAGGTGTAGCCCTGCCAGGCGAGCGCGAGCGCGCCGAGGGAGACGCCGGTGAAGACGGCCCATTTGATCGCGGTGCGCTCCGTGCGCCAGAACCCACGCAGCCCGGGCAGGTACTGCTTGGGGTCCCGGTAGCTCGCGACCCACCGTCGGGTCCCGACCGCCTTGACGGTCCGTAGGTACGCATAGATCGTCACCAGGATGACGAACGTGTAGAACGACAGGTAGTTCGCGTAGCCGAAGATCGAGGAGTCGATGCTCGCGCTCAGGAACGGGAAGATGAGGGCCGCGATGAGCCCCATGCGCTTGGAGCTAACCTCGCGCCCGATCAGGTAGATCGGGAACACCTCGAGGGCGGCCCAGAGCGGGGCTTGCAGGTCGAGGAACCAGGCGCCCGCCACCACGGCGTTGCCGCCGAAGGCGGGCGCGAAGACGAGCCCCAGGATGGCGTTCATCCAGTCGAAGAGCGGCTCGCGCGGGTTGTAGCCGCCGATCGGGAAGTGAATCAGCGGGTCGAAGACGAGGTTCGCGTGGTTCAGGATGATGTAGGTCGTGACGCGGGAGTGGTAGTAGGAGTCCGAGCCGCCCGCGTACGTGTAGAGCGGGCCGAACTGCTGGATGATCGGATAGGTCCAGATCGTTCGGATCGCGAAGGCCATGCCGAAGGCGCCGAGCAGGATCGCCACGGTCCAGCCGTGACGGCGCCACCAACCGAGCTGCGACCCCTGCATCCGCTCCGGCTCACCCCCGAGCCGGCGGCGCGCGAGACTGGGGGGGTGTATAAATAGGCTGCCCCAAAAAAACGCCCGATGCCGCCGTCAGCAGCTCGGCCGGCGCGTCGGGCTCAGCCGACGACCCGGAAGCGGTAGAAGTACCGCCCGTCGCCGACGTCGTACGGTTCGACCCGGACACGGTCGCCGATCCGCAGCTCCGACCATGGCCGGCCCTCGATGCGCCCGAACAGCCGCAGGGGAGCGCCATCGAGATCGACGAGGCCGACCGCGAACGGGACGTCCGACTCCATCCCGAGCGGGGCGCCGCCCAGCACGGCACTGAAGGCGTAGATCCGGCCCTGCTCGGGAAGGTCGACCCAAACGAGCTCCTCCTGGTGGCACTTCGGGCAGGCGAGACGCGGCGGCCAGTGGAGCTCGCCGTCGCGCGGACATCGGGTCGTCGCGAGGCGACCCTCGCGCAAGCGCTCGAAGAAGCGGGCGAGCCGGGTCTGGTCCGGGCCCTCGAGCGGCACGAAGTCGAGCAGGAACGGGCGTTTCGGGCGCGGCTCGCTCGGCGCGGGCGGCGCGACGACCTCGGGCCGGGAGGCCACCCGCTCCTCGGGCATCGTTCCCCGGCGCGGGCGCACGCCCGCGCTCACGCGGCCGCCTCCCGTCCGTAGACCATGACCGAATGCACGTTCGCGCTGCCCGAGAGATTGTGAACGAGCGCCCAGTTCGGCGCGGGCGCCTGGCGGCTCGGCGGGACCGCGTGGGCGAACTGCGCCTGGATCTCGACCGCCTGGGCGATGCCGGTCGCCCCGAGCGGGTGGCCGCAGCCGAGCAGACCGCCCCGCGGGTTGACGACGAGGTCCCCCCCCACATCGCCCCGGCCGTCGGTCGCGAACCGCCCGCCCTCGCCGCGGCCGCACAGCCCGAGCGCCTCGTACTCGAGGATCTCCGAGATCGAGAAACAGTCGTGGACCTCGGCCAGGTCGAGGTCGCGGGCCTCGATCCCCGCCTGCCCCATCGCCTCGCGCGCCGCCCGGGTGAGGCCCGGCCACTCCGAGAGCGAGCCGGCGTGAGCGAGATTGTGGAAGTTCGAGAACTGACCGGAGCCCCGGACCCAGGCCGGCGCGTCGGTGTACTGCGCGGCCCGGTCGCCGGCGACGAGCACGACCGCGGCCGCGCCGTCCGTCATCGAGGAGCAGTCGCCGAGGCGCAGCGGCGGGGCCACGAGCGGGAGCCCGAGGAGCTTGTCGCGCGCGAAGCGCTTGGAGTAGAACTGAGCGTGCGGGTTCGAGTTCGCGAAGCGATGGTTCTTCTCGGAGACGGACGCGAGCGCCTCGGGCGTGGTGCCGAACTCGAGCATGTGACGCTGGGCGACCATCGCGAAGAACGGCGGGGCGGTCGCGCCGTGCGGGCCGTCCCACGGACGGTCCATCACGCAGCCCATGGCGCTGTTCGCCTCGGCCATCGAGGGAAGGTTCATCTTCTCGATCCCGACGGCGACGGCGACGTCGCTGAGCCCGACCGCGATCGCCGCGTACGCCGAGCGGATCGCCGATTGGCCCGAGGCACACGCGAGCTCGGTGCGTTGCAGGATCCGCCGCGGGGCGAGGCCCATCTGCTCGGCCGCGAGCGGGGCGACGTGCGACTGGAAGGCGAAGCGCTCGGGCTCGGCCGCGCCGACGAACAGCGAATCGACGTCCTCCGCCCGCAGCGCCGGTACGGCGCGGAACAGCGCGGCGCCGACCTCCTGGGCCATCTCCGCCCAGGTCGTCGGCCGCACCCCGAAGGGAGTCGTCGTTCCGCCGACGAGCGCGACCGGACGACCGCTCATCGGACCTCCCCGCGGACCGCGTCCGCGACCGCGTCCCCGGCAGCGGCGGTCGACGCCGTCCCGCCCTGATCGTAGGTCCGCACATGCCCCTCGCGCAGCACATGGGCGATCGCCCGGTCGAGACGCTCGGCCTGCCGGGTCAAGCGACCGTCGGAGTGGCGGTCGCCGAGCCAGCGCAGCATCTGCTCGACCGCCAGGAACGTCGCCATCGGATTGACCTGGTTCTTGCCGGCGTACTTGGGGGCGCTCCCGTGGACCGGTTCGAACATCGCGTGCTCCGCGCCGATGTTCCCGCCGGCGGCGAAGCCCATGCCTCCCTGGAGGACGGCCGCGAGGTCGGTCACGATGTCGCCCATCATGTTCGTCGCCACGGCCACGTCGTAGCGCTCGGGATTGCGGACGAGCCACTGGGTGAAGGCGTCAACGTACGCGTAGTCGCGTTCGATCTCGGGGAACTCGGCGCCGATCCGGTCGAACGTCTCGCGGAAGAAGCGGCAGCCCTCCATGACGTTCGACTTGTCGATGCACGTGACCCGCTTGATGCCATCGGCCGGCGCGCCGCGCTCCCGGGAGCGGGCGAGCTCGAACGCATAGCGGATCACGCGCTCGGAGCCTTTTCGCGTGACGATCCGGGTATCGATCGCGACCTCGGTCTCGCCGGCCCGGCGCAGGCGACCGCGCGCGGGCGTGTACAGATCCTCGGTGTTCTCCCGGACGATCACCAGATCGACGTTGCGCGGCGACCAGACCTCGCGGTACTCGCCGCTGATGCGGTGCTGAACGCCCGGGTACAGCCGGCAGGGGCGCACGTTCGCGAAGAGATCGAGCGACTCGCGGAGCCCGAGGACAAGCGCGCGGCCGGCGAGGTCCCCGTTCGGCAGCGTCACGCCCGGCCAGCCGACCGCCCCGAGCAGGACCGCGTCGGCGTGACGGGCCGCCGCCTCGCCGTCCGGCTCCCATTCCCGACCGGTCCGCTGGTAGTACTGCGCGCCGCCGGGATGTTCCTCGACGTGCCAGGGCGCGGGGCCGCCCTCGGCGAGCGCCCCGAGCACCTTGAGGCCTTCCCGCACGACCTCGGGTCCGGTGCCGTCGCCCGCGAAGACCGCGATCTCGTACCCGGCGTCCTTCATCCGCGCGTCCCGCCGGGGGTCGTCGTCCCCTCGAGCTCGCGCCGGACGTGCTCGACGAGCCCGCCGGCCTCGAGGATGCGCAATAGGTGGGGCGGGATCGGCGGGAAGGGCACCGAGGCCTCCGTCCGGAGGTTCGTGATCTGGCCGCGACGCATCTCGATCCGGGCGCGGTCGCCCCGCTCGAAGATCGCACGCACCCCCCGCGCTTCGATCGTGGTCAGTCCGAGGTTGATCGCGTTGCGGAAGAAGATACGGGCGAACGAGTCGGCGACGATCGCGCTGACGCCGGCGGCCCGCATCGCGGCCGGTGCGTGTTCCCGGCTCGAGCCCGAGCCGAAGTTCTCCCCCGCGATCAGGATGTCACCGGGCCGGGACTCGGCGGCGAATTCGGGCAGCGCGATCTCGAAGACGTGATTCTTCAGTTCCTCGGGGTCGATGATCGTGAGGTACTTGCCCGAGATGATCTGGTCGGTATCGACGTCGCGGCCGAGCGTCCAGACGCGGCCCTCGATCACCTCCTGCACGCTGCCTCCGTTACAGGTACGGTCGCGGGTCGGCGATCTCGCCCTCGATCGCCGCGGCCACCGTCGCGGCCGGGGACATGAGGTAGATGCGCGCCTGCTTCGCGCCCATGCGGCCGGGGAAGTTGCGGTTGGAGGAGGAGGCGCACACCTCGTCGGGCGCCAGGAGGCCCATGTTGCCCCCGAAGCACGCGGAACAGCTAGAGTTCGTGAAAACGGCCCCCGCCTGCGTGAACGTCTCGATGATCCCCTCGCGCAGGCACTGCTCGTAGATCTTCGTGGACGCCGGCGAAACGATGAACCGGACGCCCCGGGCGACCTTGCGGCCCCTCATCAGCGCGGCCCCCTCGCGCAGGTCCTCGATCCGCGCGTTGGTGCAGGAGCCGAGGAACACCTGGTCGACCTTGACGTGCTCGTGCACGACGTCGGTGAGGGGTCGCACGTTGTCGGGGGAGTAGGGGCACGCGACCATGGGGGGCATGCCGTCGACGTCGATGTCGATCACGCGCTCGTACTCGGCGTCGGGGTCCGGCGCCAGCGGGTGCATCGGGTGCTTGGCGATCCCGGCGAGGTAGTCGTACGTCGTCTGGTCGGGCGCGACCATGCCGCACTTCGCGCCCATCTCCGTGGTCATGTTGCAGATCGTGAAGCGCTCGGGCATGGACAGGCCTGCGATCGTCGGGCCGGTGAACTCGACCGACTTGTAGGTCGCCCCGGTCGTCTTGATCTCCCCGAGCACGCGGAGGACGAGGTCCTTCGCCGTCACGCCGCGACCGAAACGGCCCCGGACCCGGACCTGGAGCGTCGACGGAACCTTGAGCCAGAGCCGACCGAGCGCCAGCACGGCGGCCATCTCGGTCGGCCCGATGCCGGCCGCGACCGCGCCCATCGCCCCGAGCATGTTCGTGTGCGAGTCGGTGGCGACCGCGAGGTCTCCCGGGACCACCCAGCCGTTCTCCGCGAGGATCTGGTGGCAGATCCCGTGCTGGCCCACGTCGTAGAAGTGCTCCAGATGCGTCTCGGCCGCGAACTTGCGCAGGATCCGATGCAGGATCGCCGCGGTCTCGGTCGGCGCGGGCACCCAGTGGTCGATCGCGATCACGACCCGGTCCGGGTCCCAGACCCGCTCGGCGCCCATCTGATGGAACGGCGCGACGGTCTGCGCCCCCTGCTCGTGCATCATCGCGAGATCGACGTGACCGTCGATGATCTCACCGGGGACGACGCGCTCGTTACCGGACGCCCGGGCCAGGATCTTCTCGGCGAGGGTCATGCCGTGGCCGTTGGCGGGGCTCATGCGCTCACCGCCGTGATCCCGAGGGCATCGACCATCGCCCAGAACTCGTCGTCGGAGAGCCCCGGTCGCTCGAACAGACGGCGGTACTCCATAAGGAAGCGGTGGAGGTCCTCCTTGGACCGGGCCTCGGTCTCGGCCTTGATCCGGCGCAGTAGCTCGAGCAGGAGGGGATCGGGAGCGCTGAGCCCGCGCTCCTTCAGCTTCTCGACGACGGCGGCCTTGCCCGTGTGCTTGCCGAGGATCATGTGGCGCCGGGCGCCGACGAGGCTCGGCTGCAGCGGTTCGTAGGTCAGCGTGTGGGCGAGGATCCCGTGCGTGTGGATGCCGGCCTCGTGGGAGAAGGCGTTGTAGCCGACCAGCGCCTTGTTCGCGGCGACGGGGATCCCGGAGAGCTCCTCGACGAGCCGCGAGAGCTCGGTCAACCGCTCGGTCTGGATGCCGGTCCGGACGCCGTAGAGCGCTTCGAGCAGCATCACGACCTCCTCCAGGGAAGCGTTCCCGGCGCGCTCCCCGAGGCCGTTGACGCAGACGTGGGGGGCCCGGGCCCCGCACTCCAGCGCCGTGAGCGTGTTGGCGGTCGCGAGCCCGAAGTCGTTGTGACAGTGCACCGAAAGGTCGTGGGGCTGGACGCGACGCTGGAACTCCCCGAGGTACCACCGGAACGTGAGCGGCGTCATGATCCCGACCGTGTCCGCGACGACCAGCCGATCCGCACCCGCCTCCTGTACCTCCCGGTAGAGCCGCTCAACGAAGTCGAAGGGGGCGCGGACCGTGTCCTCGGTCACGAACGCGACGTGAAGGCCCGCGTCCTTCGCCCGACGGACGCTGGCGATCGAGGCCTCGCGCACCTGGTCCGGGGTCATCTTGAGCTTGAAGCGCAGGTGGACCTGGCTCGCCGCGACGAAGATCGCGATGTGCGTCGCGCCGCTACCGATGACCGCGTCGACGTCCGCAGGCACGGTCCGCGCCGCCGCCAGGATCTTCGACTTAAGGCCGGCGCCCGCGATGAGTCGGACCGCCCGGGCCTCCTCGTCCGAGACGACCGGGATCCCGGCGTTGATGAGCGGCACGCCGATCTCGGCGAGCAGCGTGGCCACGCGGAGCTTTTCCTCGGGGGTGAAGTGAACCCCGGGCGTCTGCTCCCCATCGCGGAGCGTCTCGTCCCACAGGACAACGGATTCCGGGACGTGCCGCTCCCGCGCGGTCTCCGAATGGAAGTTCTCGACCAGGCGCGGCTCGGCCATCCCGGCTTCTACCCGTCGGCGGGCCTTTAGGATTTAGGCGCCCGAGGGCGCCGTCGCACCGGACTCCCGTGCCGGCCGCCACGTCGCGTGGATGACCTCTTAAATAGGCCCCAGTCCTCGAACGGATACAAGTAGCGCCCGGCTTCGCTCGAGAGGGAGATGACCACACCCGCCGCTCGCACCACACCCGCGCCCATCGCCGGAGACGCCGGCCCGGGCGAACGCCATCGACCGCTCGAGCTCACCGACCTCTCCGTCATGATCGGCGGCCAGGGCGGCGACGGAACCCTGACCGTCTCGGACCTCCTGGGCCGCTACTTCCGCAAGTGCGGTCTCTACGTGTATACCTCGCGCAACGTGCTCTCGCGCATCCGCGGTGGCCACGCGGACGCCTCGGTCCGGGCCTCCCGCGACCCGGTCGCCGCGGTGAAGCCCCAGGTGGACGTGCTCGTCGCCTTCGACAACGAAGCCATCGAGATGGGACGCCCTGAGCTCGCCGGCCACGGCTTCGTCCTCTACGACTCGACGGGCTTCCACACCGACCTGCCGAACTCCGCGGGCTTCCCGTTCGCGACACTCGTGGGCGGGCCGCTCGGGCAGCCGATCTTCAAGAACACGGCCGCCTACGGCGCGCTCTCGGTGCTCCTCGGCTTCGATCCGACGCGCACGCGCGCGGTCATCGAGGAGCGCTTCAAGCGTCGGAGCGCGGAGGCGCTCGAGAAGAACCTGAAGGCGCTCGAGATCGGCCGCAAGGCCGCGCTGGAGGCGCCCGGCGTGCCCGAGCGTTACAGCGTCGTCGAGGGGGAGGCGAACGACCTGGTCCTGACGACGGGGAACCAGGCCGTCGCGCTCGGCTTCGTGGTCGGCGGGGGTCGGTTCTTCGCCGGTTACCCGATCACGCCGGCCACCGAGGTCATGGAGTACTTGCAGCGCTACCTGCCGCCGTTCGGGGGCGTCGTGCGGCAGGCCGAGGACGAGCTCGCGGCGATCAACATGGTGATCGGCGCTTCGTACGCCGGCGCCCGCTCGATGACGTCCACGAGCGGGCCGGGCCTGTCGCTCATGACCGAGGGGATCGGCCACGCGGGCACCGCCGAGATCCCGGTGGTGGTCGCGGACTGCCAGCGCGTCGGCCCGAGCACGGGACAGCCGACGCGCCACGAGCAGTCGGATCTCTCCCACCTCGCCAACCTGGGCCACGGCGAGTACCCGCGGTTCGTGATCGCACCGGCCACGCCCGAGGATTGCTTCTCCATGACGGTCGACGCGCTCAACCTCGCCGACCGCTGGCGCCTTCCGGTCATCCTCCTGCTCGACCAGGCGCTCTGCCAGAACACGACGACGAGCCCGCCGTTCGACCTCGCCCGGGTCCGCGTCGAGCGCGGGGCCCGCGTGACCGGGGACGAGCTGGCCCAGATGACCGAGTACCGGGCCTACAAGTTCACCGACACGGGGGTGAGCCCCTACGCTCCCCCGGGCACCCCCGGCGTGTGGGCCGAGATCACCGGTAACGAGCACGACGAGTGGGGCCACGTCTCGGTGAACCCGACGAACCGGGTCCGCATGATGAAAAAGCGCATGGAAAAGCTCGTCCGTGCGCGCGACGAGCTCCCCGCGGGCCGCCTCTTCGGCGATCCCGCCGCGAAGCTGGGCCTGATCGGCTACGGCTCCACCTCCGGGCCGATCCGCGAGGTGCAGTCGATCCTGTCGACCCGGGGGCTCGCCACCCGCTACTTCCAGGCGCGCACGCTCTTCCCGGTCCCCGTCCACGAGCTCGACCCATTCCTTTCCTCGGTGGACGTCGCCTACGTCGTCGAGCACAACTACACCGGCCAGTTCGCGAGGCTGATCCGCGAGCACCTGCCCTGGCACCACACGAAGCTGCGCTCGATCCTGAAGTACGATGGGGCGTCGTTCCGCGCGCCGCAGATCGTCGCCGAGCTGAAGGAGGCGGCCTGAGGATGGTCCAGTCCGCCAAGCCCGTCCCGCCGATCTGGTGCCCGGGCTGCGGCGACTTCGGCCTGCTCGCCGCGGTCAAGCGCGCCGCGGCCGACCTCAAGGTGCCCGCCCACGACCTCGTGCTGGTCGGTGGGATCGGCTGCTCGGGCTCCATCCACAACTTCCTCGAGGTCAACGGCATCCACGCCCTGCACGGGCGCCTGCTGGCGCAAGCGGTCGCCGTGAAGCTGGCGAACCCGCACCTCACCGTCGTCGCGGCCGGCGGCGACGGCGACGGTTACGCGATCGGGATGGGCCACTTCATGCACGCGTTCAAGAAGAACGCCTCGATCCTCTACCTCGTCATGAACAACGAGACCTACGGACTGACGAAGGGCCAGCCGTCGCCGACGAGCCAGATCGGCTTCGAGGGGAACATCGAGCAGCCGTTCGATGCGATCCTGAGCGCCCTCTCCATCCCCGCGCCGAACTTCATCGCGCGGACGTTCTCCGGCGACCCGAAGACGATGACCCAGGTGCTCGAGGAGGCGATCCGCTTCAACCACGAGAACCGTGGATTCGCCTTCGTCGAGGACCTCTCGCCGTGCGTGACCTACAACGACACGTACAAGCTCTGGCGCGAGAAGGTCCAGGACCTCTCCAAGCTCCCCGGCTACGACCCGACCGACCGCACCGCGATGTTCCGGCTCTACCTCGACACCGTCGACGCGGGGAAGATCCCGATCGGCGTGATGCACCGTCCCAGGGACTCTGCCAAGGCCGGTCTCGAGGCGAAGCTCCTCGGCGAGGCGGTCGGGCCCGCGCGCGCCGAGATCGCGCTCGAGCCGAACCTTCCGGCGTACCAGAAGCTCCTCGCCGGCGTGACCTAGGCGCCGTTCGACTCATCTAAGCCTGCCGGCTGCTCGCGCCGGGTGGGACGATCTGGATCGGGATCGACGACACCGATAGCCCCCGGGGCGGCTGCACGACCTGGGTGCTCACCGAGCTCCTGCGCGGCGCCCGGGCGGAGGGAATCGATCTCCTCGGCGAGCCGCGGCTGGTCCGGCTCAACCCGAACATCCCGTGGAAGACGCGCGGGAACGCGGCGCTGGCGGCGCGCTTCGGGCACGGTACCGGGCCGCGCCGCCGCCTGGGCGAGATCGACGGTGCGCCGGTGTGGTCGTTCCCGGCGGGAGCCCCGCTCGCCGTCGCCGACGCGTGGGCCGACCGCGCCTGGCGCATCGTCCGCGAGGCCGCCGAGTCCGGGGCGCCGGGCACGGACCCCGCGCTGGTCGCCAGCCGCCGACTCCTTCCTTCCGAACTCTACTGGGACGCCGTTCGGGAGGTCGTATCCGTCGGCGCGGTCCGTGCCGCCCTCGAGCGCTCGGGAGCGATCGTACGGACGCTCGGCTCGGATCGCGGCATCGTCGGCGCCGCCGCCGCGATCGCCTGGCGGGGTCGGCATCCGACGTGGGAGCTGATCGCCTACCGATCCCCCGCGCGCTACGGACGACCACGCTCGGTCAGCCGGGAGAGCGTCCGGCGGGCGGTGCGCGAGGTCCCGGGCCTGTTCTTGTGCGAGGACCCGCGGACCCGGCGCCTGATGGTGGCTCCGCACACCGCGTGCCCCATCCTCTTCGGGCTCCGCGGGACCCGGCGAGGATCGCCGCTCGCCGCGCGGCGGCTCGTCCAGTCCGAGCCGGTGGACCGGTGGACCCTCTTCCGCACCAACCAGGGCTCGGGCGATCATCTGCGGATCCGCGCGGCCGGCGCGCTCGGCCCGTACCGCTCGGGCATCGTCCGAGGCCGGGTCTCGGCGCCGCCGGCGCGACTCCCCGGGGGCCACGTGCGCTTCGCGATCGTGGACGCGAGCGGGACCGCCCTCGATTGCCTCGCGTTCGAGCCGACCAAGACGCTGCCGCCGGTCGCGCGCGACCTCGTCGCGGGCGACTCGGTCCGGGTCTGGGGCAGCCGAGGCGCCGACACCGCCTTCCGGCTCGAGGGGATCGAGATCGTTCGCCGGGCGCCCCGCTTCGGTCGCCCCCGGCCGCCCCGTTGCGCGGACTGCGAACGGACCTCCACGTCGCTCGGCCGGCAGCGCGGATTCCGGTGCCCGGGCTGCCATCGACGCTGGCCCCCGGAGGCCGCCATCCCGCGGCCGCTCGCCGCGCGGTTCGCCCCCGGGGTTTACCACCCCACCCCGTCCGCGCGCCGCCATCTCGCCCCGCGGGGCCCCGAGCCCTGAGGCGCGAGAGCGCGCCCGAGGTCTTTTGAACCCACCCCTCGCTATCTACCGACGTACCGAGCGATCGTCCGCTACCCTCCCGCGGAGCGGGCCGTCGACGGATCCGGGGAGGCGGAGGCGGCGGATGGCAACGTGCCCGGCGTGCGGCGCCGAGACCGATGGCGCCGCCGACTGCCCCGACTGCCACCTTTCGGCGGCCCTGTTCGACGCCGTCCGCGAGGCCGCCGGGCCGAACGCGACGTCCGACGCGACCTACCTGCGCACGATCGGCGAGCTGCTCGGGACGCTCGACCCCGGGGCCGCCGGGATCGCGCCGACGGGCTCCGACCGAGCGGCCGGCCCGGGCGCGAGCCGGGGCGTGGTCGTCGACGCGCGCGTCACGGGCGCGACGCGCTCGAGTCCCCCGATCTCGGCTTCCCTGGAGCTGCCCGCGGTGCCGACCGTGCCGTCCGCGGTCACCGAGTTGAAGCGGCGCGTCGGCGACTACTTCGAGCTCGGTCGCCGGCTCGGGCTCGACTTCACGGACTTCTCCTCGCGCGCCAACTCCGCAGCGCTCGTCGACGACGTCGACTCGCTCGAGGTCCTGGCGCGCGAGATGTTCGTCCACCTCTCCAGCTCGATCGCCGAGGAGTACGAGGCGTGCCTCGCCCGCCGCAACGAGCTCGCGCAGACGGTGCGCACGCCCAGCGCCGACGTCGAGCTGACCGCGGTGCGCCGCGCGATCGGGGTCGGCGACCTCGCCGGCGCGCAGCGGCGCCTTGCCCACGTCCGGGACGCCCTCGCCCGCATCGAGGAGGAGTGGGAGGTCGGGCGGATCCTGGTCACCGAAGGCGAGATGATGAGCGAGGCGATCCGGGACCTCGGCGGGGATCCGTCGCCCGCCGCTGGTCCGATCGAGGAGGGCCGGCGGCTCTTCGCCCGGGGCCGACGCGCCGACGCCGAGCGAGTGCTCGCGCGGGCGGCGATCGCCCTGTGGACGGTGCTCGAGCCGCGGCTGATGGCGGACCTGAAGCGGCTGCGCGACCGGATGGTCGAGGAGCGCGCGGCGGGCCTCGACATCGATCCGGCGCTCCGCGAGCTCAAGGCGCTCTCGATCGAGCTGAGCCACCGCAACTTCGCGGGGACGGTCATCGCCTACCGGCGTCTCCGCTCGACCGTCGAGCGCATCGCCCCGGCCGGCGTCGAGGCCCTCGCCGCCGGGCTCGGCGCGCCCGAGTCGGGCCGGGTCCGCCCGGCCTGACCGGCGCGAGCGACCCGTCTCGCCGAAACGAAGAAGCGCTAAAGGGACGGACCCTTCTGCCCCGCGCATGGGCCTCCAACCGCTCCGAGGGTTCCGCGACTACCCTCCCCCCGAGGCGGGGACGCGCTCGGAGCTGCGGCGCCGGATGCGCGCGGCCGCGCGTCGCGCCGGCTACCAGGAGCTCGAGACCCCGAGCGTCGAGAGCTTCGAGCTCTACCAGACGAAGAGCGGCGAAGGGATCGCGGCCCAGGCCTGGCTGTTCCGCGACAAGGGCGACCGGCCCGTCGCGCTCGTCCCGGAGACCACCCCCTCGCTCGCGCGCGTCTTCGTGGAACGCGCGAAGTCCGAGCCGCTGCCGGTCAAGTGGTTCACCGTCTCCAAGATCTGGCGCTACGAGGAGCCGCAGACCGGCCGCACGCGCGAGTTCGCCCAGTTCAACCTCGACGTCCTCGGCGTGCCCGGCATCGAGGCCGAGGCCGACCTGTTGAGCGCCGCCGCGCTCGTGCTCGACGAGGTCGGCGCCGACGGCCTCTACGCGTTCCGCATCAACGACCGCGCGATCAGCGAGGGGATCGGACGGCTCGTCGGCGCCGCCGAGCCCTCCCGCTTCTTCCGCGCGGTCGACCAGTTCCGCAAGCTGTCCTCGGCCGAGTTCGCGATCGAGCTCGCGGGCGCGGGGGTCGCGCAGGACAAGGCCGGGGAGCTGATCGAGCTCTTGTCCGCCGCGCCGAACGGCGTCCCGCCGCCCGAGCTCGAGCGCTTCTTTCAGCGTCTGGTGGACCGGGGCCTCGACGCCGCGGCGCAGGAGGGGATCGCGAGGATGCGCCGGCTGTTCCCGCTGCTCGAGCGCGCCGGCCTCGGCGACCGCATCGTCTTCGATCCCACGGTCGTCCGCGGCCTCGCCTACTACACCTCGACCGTGTTCGAGGCGTTCGCGCGCGAGGGGTCCGGCCGCTCGCTCTTCGGCGGGGGCCGCTACGATCACCTGATCGAGCTGTTCGAGGGCCCGCCCACGGCCGCCGTGGGCCTCGCGATCGGCGACCAGATGCTCGAGCTGCTGCTCAAGCGCGCCGGCCGTTGGCCCGACGGAGAGCCGCCCCTCGATTCCTACGTCGTCGTCGTCGAGGCGGCGCTGCTCCCCGACGCGGTGGCGATCGTGCAGGAACTGCGGCGCGCCGGGCTCAGCGCGGACTGCGACCTGCTCGGCCGCTCGATGTCGCGCCAGCTCAAGGAGGCCGCGCGACGGCGCTCGCGGCGGGCGCTGATCCTGGGTCTGCGGGAGGCCGCGCCGGGGGCGGTCGTCGAGCGGGATCTTTCGAGTGGTGCGCAGCGTGAGATCCCTCGGAGCGAGGTGGCACGATCGGGGTGATCCCCTCGAACGTGTCGCCGTCCCAGAGCAGGATGCCGTTCGGCGACTCGGCGCCGTCGACGTAGCCGTACCAGTAGACGACGGCCCCCTCGCCGAAGAGCTCGGTGTACGGGGCGAGCTGTCGCCGCAGGTTGCGACGCAGCTCGACGTCGTCCCCGAAGTTTGCCTTCGACTCGATCCAGGTGAGCTTCTGGCCGTAGAAGATGATCGGCTCGTCCAGGAGCGCGTCCGGCGTCTTCGCGTACTTGCCGCGGAGGTCCTTCTCCGTCCGGTAGCCGATGCCGTGCTTCTCGAGCCACCGCTGGAGCCGCTCCTCCCCCTTGCGGCCCCGCTCGCGCTGCAGCTCCATGCCGCGCGGCGAGTAGATCATGTCGTGGGCGAGGAGATCGCCGACCTCCTTGCGGAGCCGCGCGTCCGGCGCGGTCTCGGGATGGAGGAACGTGCCCCAGACCTTCTTGCGCGGGATGCCGAGCTCGCCCAGCATCTGCTGGCCGAGCAGCACCGGCGGGAACCGGAGCTCCCGCGCGATGTCGAGCATCGGGCGGCCGTGCCGCCACTGGCGAACGAACCCGGGGATCTGGCGCTTCACCGGGTAGAAGCGGCGCGTCGCGTCGCGCGTCACGCGGTGGGTGTGGATCACGAAGAGGAGCTCCTCGTCGAAGTGCTCCTGGTGCGCGAGCCGGTGCACGTCCTCGTAGGTGCCGAGCCGTTCGAACAGCCGCTGGTACGTCGCGCGGTCCATGGGGCGTTGAACGGGTCCGCGGGCACCGAGCGCCGGCGGCGGATAAGCTTGCGCCGGCGGCCGGGCCGCGGCGGGTCCCGCTCACTCGCGCCAGTCCAGACCCACCGTTCGAAGGCCGACCTTGGCCACCGGCGGCGGCCGACGCTTGTGGCGACTCGCGTGGACCCGCTGGACGATCGCGCGGACCACGTCGGCGGACAGGCCGGTGCGCTCGACGATCTCTCCCTCGTCGCGCAGCTGCTCGAGCCCGACGAGGATCCGGTCGATCTCCGCGTAGGGCAGTCCGAGCTCGCCCTCGTCGGTCTGGCCCTCCCATAGGCCGGCGCTGGGCGGCCGCTCGCGGATCGCGGCCGGCAGTTCGAGCTCCCGCGCGAGCGCGAGCACCTCGGTCTTGTACAGATCGCCGATCGGCAGCAGATCGACACCGCCGTCGCCGTACTTCGTGAAGTAGCCGAGCAGGAGCTCGGACTTGTTGCCGGTACCCGCCACCCGGCGGCGGCGCTCGCGGGCGAGCGCGTAGAGGACCGTCATGCGGACGCGGGCCACCTCGTTGCCGAGCGTCACCCGGTCGGCGATCTCGGGGAGGAGCTCGCGGATCGCCCGGACCGCGCCGTCGATCGGCACCGTTCTCACTTCGATGCCCAGCGACCGGCCGAACGCGTCCGTCTCGGCGATGATCTCGGCCGGGAACCGCTCGTCGGGGAGCTGGACGCCGAGGACGTGCGCCGCGCCGAGCGCGTCGCGGGCGAGGCGCGCGGTCAGCGCGCTGTCGATGCCGCCGGAGAGGCCGACCACGACGCCGGTGGCACCCTCGGCGAGCGCGTGCGCTCTCACGAACCGCAGGATCGTCCCGAGCGCGTGCGCGGGCAGCCGGGGCTCGAGGCCGCTCATGCCTCGACCCCCAGCGGCTCGAGCGCAAGGCCCTCGGCCCACGTCGCGCGGCAGTCGCAGTCGAGGGCGTCGAGGGCATCGAACTCCTGCGACAGCGAGGCCTCCTCGATCGCGGCGAGGACCGGCGCATCGCACGCGCCGCAGTTGTGGGGTCCCCGGGGGCGGCCGCCGGCGGTCGGGAACGATACGAGGCGGGCGGCTTCTCGCCGTCGCGCTCCCGCGCGCAGCGCCGCCACCAGGCTCCACAGCCACGGCGGACGGTAACGGGCGCGATGGTAGAGCCACTCGACGACCGTGCCGCCTTGGATGTGGACCGGGTTGATCGATAGGGCGTCGAAGTGCCGCGCGGCCACGCCCACGCTCGCCACGACGTCGTCGATCGCCTCCTGCTCCGTGAGGTACGGCGGCTTCAGCAGCAGGTAGGCCTTGGCCCGCAATCCGAGCGCGCGGACGCGATCCGCGGCCGCGAGGTACTCGGACGGCGGAGCGTTCTTGTGGACGTAGTGGCCGAGGACCGTCGGGTCGGTGGTCTCGAGGCCGAGGGCGACCTCGAGCTCACCGGAGAACGACGCCCGGAGCGGCGCGAGGGCTTCCGGGGTGGCGAACTCGGGCAGCGTCTCGAACAGGAGCCGCCGCGCCCGCCCCGCGAACGCCGAGACGAAGCGGCGGCGGCTCTCCGGGTCGACCTCCCGGTCGTCGAGGAAGCTCCCGGAGGTGTACACCTTGACGTACGGCTCGTCGCGGTAGCGCGCCAGGGCGCGAGCGGTCTGCTCCGCGAGCTCCTCGGCGGACGCGGATCGGCCGAGCGTGTCCTTCGCGTAGCCGCACATCGAGCAGCCCTTCTGGTCCGCCCAGTAGCAACCCCGGGTCCGCAGGATGACGACGAACGCGCTGACCCGCTCGGCGCCGATCGCCTCGGCCTCGACCCATTGGTTCACGAACCGCCGGGCGGAGCCCCCGTCGGCCGGGGGAGGTCGGCGGTCGTGGGCGACCGCCCGCGCCAGAGAGACCGGCGTCATGCCTCCTCCACCTCCACCTCGACCGGGTCGTCGTCCTTCAGGCGGAGCGCGTCGCGCAGGAACTCGGCGGCGACGAACTCGACGACATCGCGGTAGTGCGAGCGGTCGGGATGGATCAGGTGGCAGGGGTGGCCGTTGAGCCGCGCGGGAAAGCAGGTCGCGCCACCGAACGTCCGCCCGCTCGCCTCGAAGCCGTCGATCCGGATCCCCCGGCCCGCGCCGATCATCTCCACCTTGCGCAGGGCCGCGCCGTTGATGCGCACGTTGAGGGTTCCGGGGTACGGCCGGTAGCCGAGCCGCTCGGTGAACTGCACGACGTAGCCGGGCTGGCTGAGGTAGTAGCGTCCCTCCCCGAGACCAGAGACGACGGCCCCCGGGAAGGAGACCCGCGCCGGGCCCTCGAAGATGCGTCGATAGGACTGGTATTCGGTCCGCAGCAGCGCCATCGCCTCCCCCGTGAGACCCAGGCGCTGGCGCCGCTGGGCGAGCGAGCGGGTAATCAGACCCCGACGCTCGAGGGCGACGAGGTAGCGGTCCGCGGCCTGCTGACTGACCCCGATCCGCTCGCCGAGCTCGCGCGAGGTGAGGACGACCGGGGTGTGGTCCGCGCCGGCGGCCGCGAGCGCCTTGAGCACCGCGAGCGCGTCGCCCCGGGACCGGGGCCGCTCGGACGCGGGCGTCCGGGCGCGCGGCTCACGCGGGCTTCGCGGGGGGACCCTGCGGGGCATGGAGCGTCACGACGTTCGATCCGCGTAGCACGACCCGACCGAGATGGCGGGTCACCTCGGCGGTCGCCTCGTCCGCATCGTCGAGCACGAGGTTCATGTGCTCGTCGAGCCCGAGCAGCTTGCCGGTGAGTTGGCGCGAGTCCTTGAGGATCAGCGTGACCCGCTGGGCGAGGACCCGCTCGAGGAGATGCGTCGGCGCGTCGGGCATCGCGTTGACCACGGAGCGCGAGAGATAGCGTTTGCCTCGACCCGGGGCCGCTGACGCTAAGCGGGCGGGCTCGCTCGCCGACCGCGCATGAGCGGACCATCGGCCCACATCTCGAAAGGCCTCGACGATGTGGTGGTGGGGCGCTCCACGATCTCGTTCGTGGGCGGCGAGACCGGCGCGCTCGTGTACCGGGGCTTCGACGTTCGCGACCTCGTTCCCGGCGTGCCGTACGAGTCGATCGTCCACCTGTTGCTGTTCGGCGATCCCCCGAGCGCGGACCCGTCGCACGAGGTGGGCCGCGAGCTCGCGGCCCGCCGCTCGCCGCCCGCCGCGCTCGAGCGCGTCGTCGACGCGTTGCCCTCCCGCCTGCCGCCGCTGGAGGCGCTGCGCACAATCCTCTCGGTCCTCGGGGACGGATCGTACGGTTACCCGCCCACGCGCGAGCAGGGATTCGACCTGATCGCGCGCACGCCCGTGCTCTTCGCCCGGCACGTCCGGCGGGCCCGGGGCGCGGACCCCGTCCCCGCGCGGGCCGACCTCGGCCATGCCGCGAACTACCTGTGGATGCTCACCGGCAGTGCGGCGGCCCCGGCCAAGGTGGCGGCGCTCGAGGGCTACCTCGATCTGCTCGCCGACCATGGCATGAACGCGTCGACGTTCGCCCTGAGGGTGGCGATCTCGACCCAGTCCGACCTCTTCAGCGCGGCGACCGCGGCGCTGGCGACGCTCAAGGGACCGGTCCACGGCGGCGCTCCGAGCCGGGTGTCCGACATGCTCGATGCGGTGGGCACGCCGGACCGCGCGGCCGCCTGGATCGCCGACCGCCTCGCCCGCAAGGAAGTGCTCTACGGCTTCGGCCACCGGGCTTACAAGACCGACGACCCGCGCGCCCTCGTGCTCCACCGCATCGCCCGGACGGTGGCCGACCCGCACCGGCTGGCCCTCGCCGAGGCCGTGGAGACCGCGGCGCTCGACGCGCTCCACCGTGCCAAGCCCGGCGCGCGCCTCTACACGAACGTGGAGTACTACAGCGCCGTCGTGCTCGAAGGGGTCGGGCTGCCGCGCGAGCTGTTCACCCCGACCTTCGCGGTCGCCCGGACCGCGGGCTGGACCGCGCACGCGCTCGAGCAGGCGGCCGACAACCGTCTGATCCGGCCCGACGTCGAGTACGTCGGGCCACCGGCGGGACGCACCTGGCCGCGGGCCCTACCGGGCCGCTAGCGAGCGTGCGGGGGCGCCCGCCTACGATGCGGTCTTGCCGTCGCCGTCGACGACCTTGAAGTCGGCGTCGACCGCGCCCCCCTCGTGGGGGGCCGACGGCTCCTCCGGGGTCGGCGTCGCGGTCTCGCCGCCCGTCGGGGGCGGGCCCGCCTCGTAGAGCTTCTGAGCGATCCCGTGGAGGACCTTCGTCAACGCCTCGGTCTGACCGCGCACGTCGTCGAGGGTCGCGTCCTTGCGTTCCAGCGTCGCGCGCAGCTCCCTGACCTTCTCGCGGATCCCGTCGGCCTCGGCGCTCGGGATCTTGTCGGGGTGGTCGGCGAGGACCCGCTCGGCCTCGTAGGCGAGGCTCTCGGCGTGGTTCTTCGCGGTGACCAGCTCCGCGCGCTGGCGGTCCTGGTCGGCGAACTGCTCGGCCTGGCGGACCATCTTGTCGACGTCCTCCTTGGAGAGCTTGTTCGACGCGGTGATCGTGATCCCCTGCTTGCGACCGGACGCGAGGTCCTTCGCCGAGACGTTCAGGATTCCGTTCGCGTCGATGTCGAACGTGACCTCGACCTGGGGGACACCCCGGGGGGCCGGAGGGATCCCGGTGAGGAGGAAGCTTCCGAGCGCGACGTTGTCGCTCGCCATCGGGCGCTCGCCCTGGTAGACCTTGATCTCGACCGTGGACTGGTTGTCGGCCGCGGTCGTGAAGACCTGGCTCTTGCGGGTCGGGATCGTCGTGTTGCGCTCGATGAGCCGCGTGAACACGCCGCCCATCGTCTCGACGCCGAGGGACAGCGGCGTCACGTCGAGCAGCAGCACGTCCTTGACCTCGCCGGCGAGCACGCCGCCCTGGATGGCCGCGCCCATCGCGACGCACTCCATCGGATCGACGCCGCGCTCGATGGGCCGGTCGACGGCCGACTCGAGCAGCTTCTGCACCATCGGCATCCGGGTCGGGCCGCCCACGAGCACGATGCGGCTGATGTCGGCCTTGGTGAGCTTCGCGTCGCGGATCGCCTGCTCGACCGGCGCGCGGCACCGGTCCACGACCGGCCGCACGAGCTCCTCGAGCTTCGCCCGCGAGAGCGAGAGCGCGAGATGCTTCGGCCCCTCGTGGGTCGCGGTGAGGAACGGCAGGTTGAGCTGGGTCTCGAGCGTCGAGGAGAGCTCGATCTTCGCCTTCTCGGCGGCATCGCGGACCCGCTGGGCGGCCATCCTGTCCTTGCGGATGTCGACGCCCGACTCCTTCTGGAACTCGGCGGCGATCCACTCGACCAGCGCGTTGTCCATGTCGGTCCCGCCGAGCTGGGTGTCGCCGCTCGTGGACAGCACCTCGAAGACGCCATCGCCGAACTCCATGATCGTGACGTCGAGCGTGCCCCCGCCGAGGTCGAAGACGAGGATCTTCTGGTTCTTGCCGGCCTTGTCGAGACCGTAGGCGAGCGACGCGGCCGTCGGCTCGTTGATGATCCGCACGACCTCCAGGCCGGCGATCGCGCCCGCGTCCTTCGTCGCCTGGCGCTGGTTGTCGTTGAAGTAGGCCGGGACCGTGATCACGGCCTTCTCGATCTTCTCGCCGAGGAACGCCTCGGCATCGCGCTTGATCTTCTGCAGGAGGAATCCCGACAGCTGCTGGGGCGTGTACTCCTTGCCGAAGATGCGGTACTTGTGGTCGGTCCCCATCTTCCGCTTGAAGGCATAGACGGTCCCCTCGGGGTTCGAGATCGCCTGGCGCCGGGCCGGCTCGCCGACGATCAGCTGCCCGTCCTTGGTGAACGCCACGTAGGACGGGAACGCTTTCCCACCCTCCGCGGTGGTCCCTTCGGCGCTCGGGATCATGACGGGCCGGCTCGCCTCGAGGACGGCCGCCGCCGAGTTGCTGGTTCCCAGGTCGATTCCGATGATCTTGGGCATCTTCTCTTCTTCCCCGGAGGACGGGCGCGCCCGCGGCGGCTTCCCCTCCGGAATTCGCTATCGGTAGCCCACGGCTCGTATAAAAAGACAGCGGTATCGCCCCTCGAGAGATCGTGCGAGCTCGCCCGGGTGGGACGGCCGGACGGCTCCGGCCGGTCCTGCGCGACCCGCGGCCTTGCGCCGAGCCGACGGTGCCCCCGGGCCGCGGGGTTTTCTCCTCGGACCGACTGGCGGCCTCGTGGCGAGCGGCTCGAGCGGGGCCCGCGGCGCGGGAGCGCACCCCCGGGCCCTGCTGTTCGACCTGGACGATACGATCTTCGACCACTCGCTCACCTGCCGCGCCGCGCTCGCGGCACTCTGCGAGGAGGCTCCGTACCTGCGCGCGCGCCCCCTCGACGACCTCTGGCAGGAGTACGGACGGCTCCTCGGGGAGACCCACGCCGAGGTGATGCTCGGGCGCCGGTCGAGCGATGACGCCCGGCGAGAACGGTTCCAGCGCCTGGGACAGCGGGTCGGGCGGACGGTGACCGCGAGCGAGGCCGACGGCCTCTCGCGTTCGTACCGGGCGCACTACCAATCGCTGCGCCGCCCGGTGGCGGGGGCGCCCGAGACCGTGCGGCGGCTGCATACGCGGGCCCGCATCGCGATCGTCACGAACAACACGATCCGCGAGCAGGAGGAAAAGCTCGAGTTCCTCGGGCTGCGCGACGCCGTCGACCTGCTTGTGACCTCGGAGGAGATCGGGGTCGCTAAGCCGGATCCATCGATCTTCCGCGCGGCGCTCGACCGGGCCGGGGTCGCCGCCGCCGACGCCGTGATGGTCGGTGACTCCTGGCACGACGACATCGAGGGGGCCAGGGCCGCGCGGATCCGGCCCATCTGGTTCAACCGGTTCGGACGCCGACCCCTGTCGCCCGGCGGAGTCCTGCAGTTCGCGACCTTCGAGGGGCCGCGGCGCCTCGACACGCTGCTCCTCGCCTCGGACCCGGCGCCCGGCTGAGCCCCCGGCGCCGTCCGTTATATCGGGCGACCGGTGTCCGAGCCCCATGGGGCGCTCGGGCGAGGGCTGGATCGCGGCGGCCCGACGAGCGCTCCCGGCGATGCGCGCCTGGCGCGCCGACTTTCACCGAGAGCCCGAGCTCTCGCTGCAGGAGTTCCGCACCCGCGAGAAGATCACGGCGGCCCTCCAGGAGCTCGGCATTCCCTACCGTACCTACGACGGCTTCCCCGGCGTCGTGGGACTCCTAGCCGCGCAGGCCCGCGGGCCGGTGGTGGCGCTGCGCGCCGACATGGACGCGCTGCCGATCGTCGAGGAGACCGACCTCCCCTTCCGCTCGCAGGTGACCGGGCGGATGCACGCCTGCGGACACGACGTGCACCTCGCCAGCCTGCTGGGGGCGGCGTCGATCCTCGGTCGCGCCGATCGCGCCCCCGCCGGACCGGTCAAGCTTCTGTTCCAGCCGGCCGAGGAAGAGGGCCTCAGCGGTGGCGCGCGCCCGATGATCGAGCGGGGCTGCCTCGCCAGCCCCTCGGTCGACTACGTGGTCGGCCAACATGTCGAGCCCGGCCTCCCGCTCGGCACCGTCGGCTGGAAGGTCGGGCCGCTGATGGCGGCGGCGGACTTCTTCCGCATCTCGGTGCGCGGCCGCGGCGGGCACGCCGCGAGCCCTCACCAGGGGCCGGACGCGATCGTCGTCGCCAGCGAGATCGTGGGCGGGCTCCAGGTCCTCGTCAGCCGGGTGCGCAATCCCCTCGACCCCGTGGTGGTGAGCGTCGGGTCGATCCACGGCGGGACCAAGAACAACATCCTCCCCGAGGAGGTCGTGCTCGAGGGCACCGTCCGGACGCTGAAGCCGGCGACCCGCACCCTGATGCGGGAGCGGCTGCGCCGGCGCGTCCGCTCCCTCGCCGCGAGCCTGGGGGCGCGCGTGCGGATCGAGTACTCGGAGGGGTATCCGGCCCTCATCAACCCGCCCGAGGCGACCCGGGCGGTCGCCCGCGCGCTCACGATCGAGCTGGGCCGCGAGCGCGTCGTGGAGGTTCCGGAGCCGGTGATGGGGGCCGAGGATTTCGCCCGCTACCTCGAACGGGTCCCGGGAACTTTCCTCCAGCTCGGGGTGGGCACGCCCGACCGCCCGGCGAGCCTCCACTCCCCCACGTTCGCGCCGGACGAGCGCGCGCTGGTCATCGGGGCCGCCGCGCTCGCCGCCTCGGCGGAAGCGCTGCAGCACGAGCGGCCGTGACGACCGAGCGGTTCCGACGGGACTTCCGCGCGCTGCGGCCTCGGCCGGGCCAGCCGGCCCCGGCCTACCTCGACTCGGCGTGCATGTCGCTCGTCCCGGAGGCGGTGCTGCGGTCGATGGAGGAGTACTACCGCGATTTTCCCGGCTGCGCCGGACGCAGCGTCCACCGCTTCTCGGAGGAGGTCTCGCGACGCTACGAAGGCGCCCGCACGGCGTACGCCCGATGGCTCGGCCGGTCCGACGCCGGTGGCGTCGTGTTCGTCCGCAACGCGACCGAGGCGATCAACCTCGTCGCCCAGGGTCTCGACTTCCGGCCCGGCGACCGAGTGATGGTCACCGACCGCGAGCACAACTCGAACCTCGTGGTCTGGCAGCGGCTGGCCACCGAGCGCGGCATCACGGTCGTTCCGCTCGCGCTCCCCGACGACGGGGGCTTCGACGGGGACGCGCTCGAGGACGAGCTCGCGCGGGGCGTACGGCTCGTCAGCTTCTTCCACACATCGAACCTGGACGGGCGCACGCTACCGGTGCGGGAGATCACCGAGCGCGCGCACGACCGCGGGGCCCTGGTCTTGTTCGACGGATGCCAGGCCGCCCCGCACCTCAAGCTCGATCTCGACCGGCTCGGGATCGATTTCTACGCCGTCAGCGCGCACAAGATGCTCGGTCCGACCGGGATCGGGGTCCTGGCGGCCGCCCCGGCGCCGCTCGCGGGCCTCCGTCCGCTCCTCATCGGCGGCGAGACCGTAGAGTGGACCACGCTCACCGACCACGCGCTGCGCCCGCCTCCGCACCGCTTCGAGGCCGGCCTGCAGAACTACGCCGGCGTGATCGGGGCCCACGCGGCCCTCGACTACCTCGGGCGGGTGGGCCCGGAGGCGATCGCGGCGCAGCAGGGGCTCGTCAACCGTCGCGTCACCGCGGCCCTCGAGGCCGAGCCGCGGTTCCGCATCCTCGGCCCGCGCGACCCGGGCGCCCGACCGAGCATCCTCGCGTTCTCGCTCGACGGGGTCGATCCGCACGACGCGGCCCTCTTCCTGGACGAGGGGTACGGGGTGATGGTGCGCTCGGGCCGTCACTGCGTCCACTCCTTCTACGAGCGCCGCGGCCTCTCGGGCAACGTCCGGGCCTCCTTCTATCTCTACAACGACCGGTCGGACGCCGACCGGATGATCCGCGGGATCACCGAGCTTCTCGGCCGGCTCAGCGGTACATCGGCTGCGACGCCTGGACGGGCGCGTCGGTCCGGCCCCGGTCGGCGGCGTGCTTCTGGATCGAGCGCAGCTGCTGCTCGATCCGCTCGGCCTCGGCGTACAACGGGACGGGGTCGAGCGGGGTCCGCAGGAGGATCCGGTTGATCGTCTCGATCACCTTCGCCGCGGCCCGCGCGTCCGGATAGTCCGACTGCGCTTCGGCGAGGAACGTCAGGACATCGAAGCCCCGGCGGCGGCCCTCGTTGAGCAGCACGCCGGCGATGCCGGTGATCACGCCCTCGGCGAACGGGATCATGTTCGGCTCGATGTAGAGCTCGCGCGCCTTGCGCGTGCTCGCGACGCCGTAGACTTTGACCTCGTTGAGCCGGGGCGAATGGCCGCGGCCCGTATGGGGCGTCGCCTCGACCACGAGGCCCTCGGGGGAAACGAGCAGCGAGCAGCGCTGCTCCTGCACCCAGTCGATGATCGCCGTGGCGAGGGGGTGGATGACGGTGGGAGCCGGATGGAACTCCGAGACGAACGCGACGATCTTGTCCGCCCCGCGGCCCGCGCGGTCCGCGGGCGGTCGGCCCGCGTAGACCCGGACCGGATGCTGGGGGTCGCCGTTGCGCACGAGCGACACCGTCGGGAACGACGGTGACTCGACGATCCCGATCTGGTCCATCTG